>DASVCI010000169.1:0-3681 GCA_036381695.1 Steroidobacteraceae bacterium | reverse complement strand
TCACATCATCCAGAAGAAATTCTTACTTCTTCTTGGCGGCCTTCTTCTTGCTGCCCTTCTTCTTGGACGACTTCTTTGCCTTGGTTGCCATAGTAATGGATCTCCATGTCGAGTTAGTCCGGGCGCAGTATATACATAAATTAAAAATGGCAAGCAAGAGGCGCGCTTGATTTTTGTGTGGCGCATGCTCTCGAGCGTGCGTCGCATGAAACGTGACGCAGTCGTCATCGACCCGCGAGCGAGTGGATGAACTCCCACTCGGACTTCGTCACCGGAGTGACCGACAGGCGGTTGCCGCGCTTCAGCACGACCATGTTCTTGAGCTTGCCGTTGGCGTGCGCGCGCAACTGCTCGAGCGTGACCGGCTGGTCGAACCGGCTCACGAGCTGGACGTCGACCATGTACCAACGGGGCGCCTCGGGCTTGCTCGCGGGGTCGTAGTGATCGTCCTTCGGATCGAACTGCGTCGGATCGGGATAGGCCTCCTTCACGACTTTCATGACGCCCACGATGCCGGGCACCTCACAGCTCGAGTGATAGAAGAACGAGAGGTCGCCGCGCTTCATCGCTCGCAGGGAGTTGCGGGCCTGGAAGTTGCGCACTCCGTCCCAGGAGGAGGTGCGGTTGCGGGCGCGGGCGAGGTCGTCGATGCCGAACGTGGAAGGCTCGGATTTCATCAGCCAGTAGTTCATCAGGGTCTCCGATCAAGGGCCGGTGCTTGCGTTCGCGAGCTCGATCGCGCTTTTGCGTGAGGCTAGCAAGCGCCGACTCGCGAGCGCCAGATCGCACCGACGCGCCACGCCAGGGGAGGGTGAGCGCTTATCGCGTTCCGCGCCCGGGCACGAACCGATAGAAGCCCTTCTCGGTGATGAGTCCGTCGAGCGGCACGTCCCAGGGTTGCGCCGCGATCAGCGGCACGCGCTGGAAGTCGTATCCGAGGCCGATCAGCTTTGGCCGGCGCCACATCCGACCGTAGCGCAGGTGGTGCAGACACCGGTCGTAGAACCCTGCGCCGCTGCCGATGCGCCAGCCGCGCGCGTCGACCGCGACCACCGGAACGAAGATCACATCCAAGAGGCGAGTGGAGATATGTGTCGCAGCGCCGTGAATCGGCTCGGGAATTCCATAGCGATTGCGCACCAGCTTCGTCTCGTCCGTGTAACGTACGAAGCGCATGCGAGCCGATCGGTAATCCGTGATCACCGGCAGGTACAGGTGGCAACCGCGCTTGCGGGCGGCTTCGATGAGCGGCTGTGTGTCCGCTTCGGCGTGGTGGGTGATGTAGAGGCCGAGATGAGCGGCGGGGCGAAGCAACAGAGCACGAGTGGCTACGCGTGCGATCTGGCGGGCGGCTCGTGTGCGCTCTTCGATCGTGAGCGCGCGACGCTGCGCGCGCATTTGCCGCCGGAGCGACGTGCGATTATCGACGCCGCTCATCTGAGCGGCGGGAAGAGGGGAGGCGCCACCCGCCTGTGCCGTCATGAGCCATTGCTCTCGACACGGAGCAATAGGTGGGATGCGACCGCGTCAGCTAAGGCTTTCCGTTCGGGACGGACTTGCACACCGCTTCCGCGAGACCGAATCCCTTGGGTGTTTACGTTAGGGTCGAGAGGTAACCCGACACATGTCGAACACCGCAGGCGGCGCCATATCAAACCATCATGCGGATCGGCCGGCCGATCCATGCCCGAGCGCCCCGACTTCGCCCTGGCGAGGCGAGCCTGACGTGCCTTCGGGCCGGTGGCGAAAGCGAAGGGCGTTGCGCCCAACGCCCCCGAGGCATGGCGCGTCGCGTCCCCCTTCGCTGCCATGATCAGGGCCGTTGCCCTCTGAACGAACGGCGCCGATAAAAGTTCGCGGCCGAAGCCGCTCACAGCTCGAGCTGCTGACCCCGGCTGAGAGCGCCTTCGACTCGCTCGCGCAGTTGCCGGATCTTGCCGCTCACATCGGACTGCACGGCTTCGCCGCGCCCGCGGAGCTTGAGCAGCTCGTGCGCCATGTTCAGAGCCGCCATCACCGCGATGCGATCCAGGCCGACGATGTTGCCAGCGTCGCGGATCTCGCGCATCCGGGCGTTGAGATACTCGGCCGAATCGAGGAGCTCGGAGCGCTCCTCGGGCAGGCAGGCGACCTGGTACTCCTTTTCGAGGATGCGCACGCTGACACGCGCCATGCGCTCGCTCATGCGCTGTGCTCCATCGCCTTCAGGCGCCCGATCATCGCCTCGACCCGGGCGCGCACCTGCTCGTTCTTCTGAAGGAGCAGGGCCCGCTCGGTCATCATGGATTCCTGCCTCTGCCTGAGCGCCCGGTTCTCCTCCCTGAGGCTCGCGACGAGCGCAACCAGTTCCTCGATGCGCTCCTCGAGTTGACGCAATTCCTGCTCGACGCTGGTTTTCGGCCGCGGATCGCTCATGCGGCCGATTATGCGGCGCTGCCCCGCGGGGGGTCAAACCACCGCGAGGCCGTAAAACCCGGGGTCGAAGTGGCGGCCTGACTACGGGGAGTCGGTGCTAACATAAGCGCAATGTTGCAGATCACCTTTCCCGAGATCGCGCGGCTCCTGGCGGGCTTGCGTTCCTCGGTACCTGCGGCGGAAAGTCACGGGTGCCTCTGCGGTGCGCTGTGCGCCCGGCAGCACTATCCGATCGAGCGCTGGCTCGATGAGATCGTGCCCGAGCCGGATCAGGTGGGCGAGGAAGGTCGCAAGACGCTGCGTCTGTTGTTCTCCGACACTTTGCAGGCGCTCAGGGGCGACCAGATGGAGTTCGATCTGCTGCTGCCGGATGACGACACCGCATTGAAGGACCGGGCGACGGCGCTCTCGCAATGGTGTCAGGGGTTCCTGTATGGCTTCGGCACCGGCCAGCCTCCCTCGGCGGACGATCTTCCCGCCGATGTCAACGAGGTGCTGAGCGACCTCACGCAGATCGGACGCGCCACGGTCGAGCTGGACGAGAGCGACGAAGAAGAAGAGCGCGCCTACGCCGAGATCGTCGAGTACGTCCGGGCGGGCGTGCAGCTCATTCACGACGAGCTCGCGCCGCTGCGCGAAGGCGAAGGCGCGGGCGCCGATGGCGCAGGGCCGGATGACGACGAGGACTTCCCAACCTCCGGCATCGATCCGTCCAAGCTCAACTGACCCCATTCCTGCACTCTCATTCGATACTACCGTTCGTGCGCAAAGACGAGTTCGCCCGGCGACGCCGCCAGCTCATGAGGATGATGGGGAAGGGCGCCATCGCCATCCTGCCCGCGGCCGCCCCGAAGTTCCGGAACAGCGACGTCAGCTATCCGTACCGGCCCGACAGCGACTTCTATTACCTCACCGGCTTCGGCGAGCCGGAGGCGGTGGCCGTGCTGATTCCGGGGCGGGTGCACGGCGAGTACGTTCTGTTCGTGCGCGATCGCGACCCGACGCGCGAGACATGGGATGGCCGCAGAGCCGGGCCGGAAGGGGCCACGGCCGAGTACGGAGCGGACGATGCGTTTCCGATCTCCGACATCGACGACATCCTGCCGGGATTGATGGAGAACTGCTCGCGCGTCTACTACACGATGGGCGTGCACCAGGAGTTCGACCAGCGGCTCATCGGCTGGGTGAACGGCTTGAAGGCGCAAGCGCGCACCGGCGTGCAGCCCCCGCAGGAGTTCGTCGCGCTCGATCATCTCCTGCACGACA
>DASVCI010000168.1:0-4115 GCA_036381695.1 Steroidobacteraceae bacterium | reverse complement strand
CATGGCCGACGGTGAGTTCCTTACCAACCAGTTCCTCATCGCCATGCCGGCGATGACGGACAGCAATTTCGCCCAGACCGTCACGTTCATCTGGGAACATAATGCGGAAGGGGCGCTGGGCATCATCATCAACCGCCCCCTCCGGATGCGGCTCGCGGACGTGTTCGAGCAGCTCAAGATGCCGACGGCTCCGGGCGTGAGCGCTGAGCAGCCCGTGCTGCAAGGCGGCCCGGTGCAAACGGACCGTGGCTTCGTCGTGCATCAGGCCGGCGGCAATTGGGAGCACACGCTGCGCGTGTCATCGCGCATCCAGGTGACGACTTCCCCCGACATCCTCGACGCCATGGCGCGAGGAGGCGGGCCTGATACGGCGCTCGTCGCGCTCGGCTATGCAGGCTGGGGCGCCGGCCAGCTCGAAAGCGAGATCGCTCAGAACGCCTGGCTCACCGCGCCCTGCGACGAGCGCATCCTTTTCGAAGTGCCTTACGAGCAGCGCTGGCGCGCGGCCGGACGGCTCCTCGGGATCGACCTTACGACCATCAGCCCGCGGGCGGGACACGCTTGATGAGCGATGCGGGACGCTCTCCCGATCCCCCGCAATTGATCCTCGCTTTCGATTACGGCACTCGGCGCATCGGCGTGGCGAGTGCTGACACCGTTACGCGCACGGCGCGCGCCTTGACGACACTCGAGTGCACACAGGGAATTCCCTGGCCCGCCCTCGACAAGCTCGTGGCGGAGCTGCAACCTTCCACCCTGGTCGTCGGGATTCCTCACCATACGGACGGAACGCCGACCGCTCTCACCGAGACCTGTCGTGAGTTTGCCTCCTCACTGGCGCAACGCTATGGACGCCTGGTTGCCCTCGTCGACGAGACGTTGAGCTCGCGGGAAGCCGCAGAGCAGATCCGCGCAGCCAGGGCATCGGGCGTGAAGCGCAAGCGAGCCACGCGCGCGGACCTCGACATGATCGCCGCCCGCATCCTGCTCGAGCAGTGGCTGACCGATCCGGGGGCCGCCGAGACGATCGGGCGCCGCGAGTCTTGAGGCCGCCGGTCCATTATCATTACGCCGCCATGAGCCAGCCCCCCGACACGAAGATCCAGTGGGACGCGGAAGGACGCCTGCGTCATCTCATTACGCTCGAGGGCTTGAGCCGCGAGGAAATGATCGCGTTGCTCGACCTCGCGCAGTTCTACGTCCGTGAGCCCGGCGATTTGCCGGCGCGCGATCAGACGCTCTCCGGTCACACCGTCGCGAATCTGTTCTTCGAACCCAGCACGCGCACCCGCGTGTCCTTCGAGCTTGCGGCCCGAAGACTCGGGGCGGACGTGGTCAACCTCGACATGCACTCCTCCTCGCGGGTGAAAGGGGAGACAGTGCTCGACACGATCTACACGCTGCAGGCGATGCATGCGGACATCCTGGTGATGCGCGATGCAGAGCCGGGCCTGCCCGCCTACGTCGCCCAGTTCGTCGCGCCCCACGTCTGCATCCTGAATGCCGGCGAGGCGCACTTGTCGCATCCGACGCAGGGCTTGCTCGATGCGTTGACGATCCGGCAGGTCAAGGGCGACACGAGCAAGCTGACCGTCCTCATCGCAGGTGACATCAGCCATTCGCGCGTGGCCCGCTCGGCCTGGCAGGCGCTGAGCGTGCTCGGCGTCAAGGAGCTCAGGATCGCCGCGCCCGATGCGCTGATGCCTGCGGACGGCGAGTTCGCCGGTGCCGTCCGTTTCGACGACATCGATCGAGCGATCGAAGGCGCGGATGTGATCATGGCCCTGCGCATCCAGCGCGAGCGCATGCAGCGCAGCACGATTCCGGACGAAGCCACTTATCACCGCACCTTCGGCATCACGCCAGAGCGCTTGCGGAAGGCCCATCCCGAGGCAATCGTGATGCACCCCGGGCCGATGAATCGGGACGTGGAGATCTCGAGCGAAGTGGCCGACGGTCCGCAATCCGTCATTCGCCGCCAGGTCTCCAACGGCGTTGCCGTGCGCATGGCCGTGCTGGCCACTATCGCCCGCAACGTGCAGGCGCGAAGGCACTTCCAGTGAGGGCCGGGGTGACCAGGGCCCATCGCGGCACAATCTTCCTCGAAGAGGCCCGAGTAATCGCTCATGAAGCCCATGCCGGCAGGCAGTTCGTTCTGAAGCTGGAAGCGCCGAAGTGCGCGCAAGCGGCGGCTCCAGGTTCGTTCGTGCATCTCACCTGCGACCCGGCGCTGCCCATGCGACGCCCGCTTTCGATCATGCGGGCACACCCGCAGCGCGGCTCGATCGAGGTGCTCTACAAAGTACTGGGCGGCGGTCTCGAGCTTCTCTCGCGCAAGCGCCCGGGCGATACGCTGAGCACGCTCGGGCCGATCGGCACTCCGTTCCTTGCGCACCCCGAACGTCCCCGGGCCCTGCTCGTCGGGGGCGGCGTGGGCATTCCGCCCATGGTGTTTCTTGCCGAGCGGCTGCGCGAGCAGAATGACTCGTTCAAGCCGCTCGTGCTGATGGGGTCCGAAATCCCGTTTCCCTTCCGGGCAAGGCCCTCGACGATCCTCGTTCCCGGCCTTCCTCCGGAAGCGATCGCGTGCATGCCGCTGCTCGAGGAATGGGGCGTAGCAAGCCGGCTCGCGAGCCTCGCGGGGTTCCCGGGATGCTACGAAGGCTACGTCACTGACCTCGCAGCGAAGTGGCTCGAATCGCTCGAGCCTCAGGCGCTCGCAGAAGTTGAAGTATTCGCGTGCGGCCCGACGCCCATGCTCAAAGCCATCGCAGCGGTTGCACGCCGCTTCGATGTGCCGTGCCAAGTGTCGCTCGAGGAATTTATGGCGTGCGGCGTGGGCGGCTGCGCCGGATGCGCCGTGCGCGTCGAGACACCGCAAGGGCCGCAGATGAAACGCGTGTGCGTGGATGGGCCCGTGTTCGATGCGGCCACGGTATTCGGCTGAGCCGACCGATCGCCACGCACAGATCGAAGCGCTGCGTCAGCCGAAGTTGATCTTGGCTTCGAGGTTGGTGCGCGAGTCGGCGTAGGCGAGCGCATCCTCGAGCGTGATGCGGCCGGCGCGATACAGCTCGTAGAGCGCCGTATCGAAGTGCTGCATCCCCTTCTCGCTGCTCGTGCGCAGCGCTTCCTTCGCACCGATCACATCGCCCTTCTTGATGAGCTCCTGCACGTGCGGCGTGTTGATCAGGAGCTCGACCGCCGCGACGCGCCGCTTGTTCTTACCCGGCACCAGGCGCTGGGCGATGATCGCGCGCAGGTATTGCGACAGGTCCAGGAAGATCTGCGAGTGCTGATCGCGCGGGAACATATTGATGATGCGATCCAGGGTTTCCGCCGCGTTGTTCGCGTGCAAGGTCGCAAGCACCAGGTGCCCCGTGCCCGCCAGCATGATGGCGGACTCCATCGTCTCGCGGTCCCGGATCTCTCCGATCAGCAGCACGTCCGGCGCCGCCCGCATCGCGCTGCGCAGCGCCCGCGCGTAGGACTTGGTGTCGAGCCCCACTTCGCGCTGGTTCACGATCGACTTCTTGTTCGTGTGCAGGAACTCGATCGGATCCTCGATGGTGATGATGTGGTCGGAGGAGTTCTCGTTGCGATAGTTGATCATCGCCGCGAGCGTGGTCGACTTGCCCGAGCCGGTCGCACCGACCATCAGGATCAGGCCGCGCTTCAGCATCACTAGATCCTTGAGGATCTCGGGCAGTCCGAGATCATCCAGCCGCGGCATGTCGGCCGTGATGTAGCGCAGCACCATCGCGGGGTTGCCGCGCTGGTGGAAGACGTTCACGCGAAAGCGCCCGAGCCCGGGCTCGGAGATCGCGAAGTCGATCTCGAGCTCGTCATTGAAGGCGTCGATCTGCTCTTGCGTCATCAAGCCATACGCCGCCTGGCGCACGACCTCGGGCGTGAGCATCTGCTTGTTGACCGGGAAGATCTGCCCCTCGATCTTGATCTTGATGGGCGCGTAAGAAGTGAAGAACAGGTCCGAAGCCCGCTTGTCCACCATCAGCTTGAACAGGGGCTTGGTGTTGAGCACGACCTGGCGGTCTTCGCCGCCCGAGGCCATCTCGTTGTCGATCGACTCGCCTTCCGCTGCCATGATTGCTCCC
>DASVCI010000167.1:0-5282 GCA_036381695.1 Steroidobacteraceae bacterium | reverse complement strand
AGCCGGGACGCAGAGCCGGTCGATCCGGCGTATCCGGGCCGTGCGCCGCCCCAGGGCGAGTTGTCGTTCTGACCGCTCTGCACTGCTGGCCCCCGCGCCGGAGACGGGCGGGTCTTGGCTTGCGGCCGGATGCGCGAGCATTTCTCGATGGAACGCGAAGATTCGCCCAACAAATCACGCCAGATCCAGGCGGCTCGGCGCTGACGTCGGGGCTCGGCGGACGCCCCTCCGGGTTCGACGGCTCCACGTCAGCTCACATATGGGCAGCTCACATATGGGCATATGGGCCCTTATACGCATTATCCGCCCCTGCGGGAAAAAATCATTGCGCTTCCCCCGTCTTCGGAATCGCCAATCCCAGGACGCTGGCGATGAGAACGACGCAGGCAACCAGCAGCGCATCCGACAGACCCTGCGACCGGCCGACGAGGGCGCTCACCAGAAGCGGTCCGACAACCTGACCTGCGGCGAATGCCGCCGTCATTGCGGCAACGAGCAGGCTCGCCGCAGCGCCGGCGACCCTCCGGGCCTCCTGAATTCCGGCCATGGTAGTCACCATGAAAGTCCCGCCGACGACCAATGCGGCGACGGCAATGCCGCCAAGACCGGGGATCACGACGGGACTGGCCACCCCGAGCGCCATGGCCAATGCGCTCAGCATCCAAAGGCGCCGGGGACTGCGTACTCCCATGAGCGCAGCGGCGCAAAGCGTCGAAGCCATCGCCGCGGCACCGAAGATCGGCCAAGCCCACCCGAAAACGCCCGGCTCCTCCACGACCCGTTTCGCCAGCACCGGGACATAGGTCGCGGGAATGATGTAACCCAGACCGAAGGCGCCGTAACAGGCGACCAGCCGCACGGCATCAAAGGTCCAGTGGACCCTTGCCGTTGATGCGGTGCGCCCGGCAGGGTCGTGAACCCGGAAAACCGGCCACACGGCGGCAGTCAGCAGGAGACCGATAACCCCCAAGGCGAGCCAGGCGTCGCTCGACCCGGCGTCCAGCATCATGAGCGCCAGGCAGACGACGCCGGAAAGAGCAATTCCGGCGCCGACGCCGGCGAACACGAGGCCATTCAGCAGCGGCCGACGCAGCGGCGCGAGCTGCTCCAGGCACAAGGAGCTCACGTAGATCAGCGCCCAGGCGCTGGAAATTCCGGCGAGCGCGCGCAGGAGCAGCCACGGGATGAAGCCGTCGGCGTAAACCATGGCAACCGTCGCGAGCGACGTGATGAGAAGGGCGATACGCACGGCCCAGTCGGGACGAACGGGCTGCGCGCTCGCCCATAGTGCGCCAACGAGATAGCCGATGTAATTGGCCGAAGCGAGCCAACCGCTCTCTGAAATCGTTACGCCGCTATCCTCCTGCATCATCGGCAGGATGGGAGTAAAGGCGAAGCGCCCGATGCCAACAGCGGTCGCGAGCGCCAGGAGCCCGGCGAGGGCCCAGGCCGCACCCCCCGGCGCGGGCAGCGCTTGCGCAAGCGCCTGTCTGGACATCGGCATGCAAGAAGCTTACGTTGACGCCGGCGATTTCAAAAATGAATAATCGAGAACAGACCGTTCTCTTATCGGAAATCATGGACATCGCAGAACTGCAGATTTTCAAGGCGGTTGCCGAACAGGGCGGCGTGAACCGGGCGGCGAGCGCCCTGCATCGCGTACCGTCAAACGTGACGACGCGACTGAAGCAGCTCGAGACCCGGTTGGGCGCCAAGCTGTTTCATCGCCAGGGCCGGCGCCTGGTGCTGTCGTCCGAGGGCAAAGTTCTCCTCGCCTATGCCGAGCAGGTGCTGCGGCTCTGTGCCGAAGCGCAGGCGGCAGTAAAGGACAACAGTCCGCGCGGCGTGCTCAAGCTGGGATCGCTCGAAAGTACGGCGGCGGCGCGTCTGCCGCCGATTCTTTCCCGCTATCATCTGGCCTATCCGGCAGTTTCTGTGGAGCTCGTCACCGGCACTACCGGCGCGCTCGTGAAGAAGGTCATGGACGAGAAAGTCGAGGCGGCTTTCGTGGCGGACCCGTTCACTGCGACCGGGCTCGAGTCCGAGGTCGCATTCACCGAAGAGCTGGTCCTGATCACCGCGAAGAGCTTTCCGCGAATCAGGACGCCGAAGGATATCGGGGCTGCGACCGTTCTCGCGTTCACCACCGGTTGCTCGTACCGGCGCCAACTCGAGGCCTGGCTCGGCCGTTTCAAGATTGTGCCGGCGGCGATAATGGAATACGGCTCCTATCACGCCATCGTTGCTTGTGCGGCGGCCGGGAGCGGCATTGCGGTCGTTCCGAGATCGGTGCTCGGCGCGGTTGGCGCGGAGTCACAGGTTCTCGTGCATCCGTTACCGGCTCATCTGGCGCGAGTAAAGACACGCTTGATTTGGCGTCGCGGGTACCAATCGAGCGTCCTGGATGCCCTGCGGCGAGAGCTGAACAGGCAGAAGCGGGGCTGACGAGCAGAGCAGGGATCCGGCAGTTTCAGACCTGCCAGCTATCGACGCGCTATGTAACACGAGGGACGACTCCCGAATTATTCTTCCTATCCTCCTCGTCGAGCTTCTCGCGCATCTGCTCCAGCTCCGCCTCCGCTTCGGCTTCGAGGCGCGCAATCTCCTCGTGGTCGACGTGCTGAACGAGGATTTCCCGAGCCGCCGAGTACCATTCTTGTCGGGCGCGCCGTACGCGATTGCCGAGAGTCGAGTCGTAGAACGGCCCCAGGGCGTCCTCGACGATCTCCTCTAGCGCATCGGGTCGCAGAGTGGCTAGAGCGTCGATCTCGGTCTGCTCCCGTCCCATCGCTGCCCGCCACTTGTCCGCTCGCTTCTCCGTCTCCTTCAGCGGCGTCGACGGGAGATCCAGATCGATCGCCTGCTCGCGCGTCAGGCCAATCGGGTGCAGCTCGAACTCAAGAGCCGGGAACTGGAGATCCTTGAGGGCCTGGAGCTTGCGCCCGATCGAGATCGACATCTGCCAGCCACTCGGATCGAAGTCTGCCAGCGTGAACACGATCAGCTTGCGGCCGTCGTCGGCGCCGGCCTTCGCCATCATGTACATCTGCGTGTCGGAGATCTCCCCGGTGGGCAGAAAGAGATCGGCGTCGTAGTGTTGCGCGATCGGCCGAAGGACCGGCGCCAGCGAGGTCTTTTCTCCGTAGAAGGCAAGCCGATACGGCTGTCGCCCGTAGAACTCCGTGAGCACGACGCCCGGCTCGATGCCGATGATCTCCGGGTATTTCACGCACGGTTCGGCCGAGAGAAACCCGTAGCCGGTAGGCTTCGACGGCGGCGCGAGAATGATTGGCTCCTCGTTCCTGGCGTCCGTGATCGCGTCGAAGGGGACGTATCCGAGCCATCGGGCTGCCTTCGCGGCCTTGTCCTGGAGCCATTCCCAGTTCTCGCCCGTGTTCGTGTAAGGCACGCCTTTGGGCATCGTCGTGGAGCCGAGCAGCGCGTAGTGGATGCCTCGAAGATGCAACTGCCGATCCATGAGGCCGAGCCGATTCATCTGATCGGCGAGCCACTGGCCTACCTCGTGGAAGGCTGGGGTATCTAGCCGGTAGGGGTCGACTTGGACCGAGAGAACCGTGAGGTCGCCGAGGGATCCGCCGGTCTCGTCGCGGGCGCCTTCGATCACGGAACGCAGGCTGCGACGACCGCCGAAGATGTCGCCGAAGACATCTTCGAACACCTCGTTCTCGAGCGCGCTCACGACCGCACCGCCTTCGCCAGCCGGCGGGTCAGAGCCTTGACGGTTGCAATGTCACCGACACGGTGAGCGTGCTCGAGGCGTTGTCGAAGACGCTCGACGTTATCGACAGGATCAGCGTGTAACGCCTGGAACAGGTCTGTGTAGCGCCGACCCGCGCGCTTCGGTATGATTCTCATCTCGGTCCTTTCTCAGCATGTCCAGTACCTCTGGCGAGCCCGGGACGCGGAATCCGCCTCTCGCGTCGGTGAGAAGCTCGAGCAGCAAGGGCTCATCGTGCGCGATTGCGAGAACGCCTATCTCGCGCTCGATCCCGCCGACAGCGTCCCGATGCATGACCTGATCGGCCACTCGATCACGTACCGCGTCGCCACCGGGCCTCGAGCCGGACAGAAGGTGTTCACGCTGCAAACCCTGCCGCCCGACGAGGAGCTTCTCTCCGACGATCGCCTCGCGCGCGCCTCGGGCTTCTCGCTACATGCAGGCGTCTCGGTCGAGGGCGACGACCGCACGAAGCTCGAGCACCTCGTCCGCTACGTCGCGCGTCCTGCCCTCGCTGTCGAACGCTTGTCAGTGACGCCCGCCGGCAACATCCGCTATACGCTGAAGACCCCGTATCGCGACGGCACTACGGCGGTGATGTTCGAGCCCTTCGACTTCCTCGCCCGACTCGCCGCGCTCGTGCCGTTGCCCGGCGTCCATTTCACGAGGTACCACGGGGTCTTCGCCCCGGCGAGCGCCTTGCGCGGCGCCGTCACCCCGGCGGGCCGGGGCCGCGGTGCGCCGCCCGAGCACATGAGCGCACCGCCGCAACCGGACAAGCACGTCTCGATGAACTGGATGCAGCGCTTGAAACGCGTCTTCTCCATCGATATTCAGACGTGCCAACGGTGCGGCGGAGCGCTCAAGGTCATCGCGAGCATCGAGGATCGCGTGCTCATCGACCACATCCTCGCCCATCTCGAGCAGCGGGCCGAGCACGAGGCGATCGTCCCTTTCCCTTCACGCGGGCCCCCGCAACCGTTGCTGCTCTGAAAGCCCTTGTGCTTGGGCCGCTCGCTGACACCTCCAACCGGCTGGCGAGCCGTGCTGTACGCACGTGAACGAGCGAGACGCCGTTTCTCGATCGAGCGCCGAGAAACGATCCCGCGCCGTTGCGACTCTGCCCCTACGCGAACTCGCCGCCACCTGCCGGCGACGTCGTTTCCGGCTCGGATCCGGACCTACGCATGCCCACCAACCGACATAGTGCCTATTCGACGCAGCACCATCGCCGAATTATTCCCGAATTATTCTTCCTATCCTCCCGTTCGGACGAGCCGGTGGATCACTGACCGTCGTCGGCGTCGTGGAGCAGGCGCGGCTCGACGACCTCCATCAGGACGGCCGACCGCAGCTCTTCATCCGGTCCGAAGACTGGGGGCCATTTGGCCAGCCCCGAGGATTTCATCGCGCGACTTGCCGCACTCGTGCCGAAGCCCCGCGCGCATCAGATCCGCTACCACGGCGTGTTCGCGCCGGCGAGCCCGGATCGGGCCCGGGTGGTGCCCAGAACGCGCGCCGCCGTGGCCGGTGAGTGCGGCGA
>DASVCI010000166.1:0-4128 GCA_036381695.1 Steroidobacteraceae bacterium | reverse complement strand
GGCCGACGCGAGGTGATGCGCGGCCGCACGCAGCGCCAGCTCATAACCGATCGCGCCCAGCCCCGTGATCGTTCCGACCGCGATGTCGGAGAAGTACGAGTGATGGCGGAAGGGCTCGCGAGCCCACACGTTGCTCAAGTGAACCTCGATGAACGGGATCTTCACTGCAAGCAGCGCATCGCGCAGCGCGATGCTCGTGTGAGTGAGCGCTGCCGGATTGAAAATGATGAACGCCACGTGCGTCGCAGGCGCCTCGTGGATGCGCGTGATCAGCTCCGCCTCGGAGTTGCTCTGGAACGCCGAGAGGTGGTGCCCGGCCTCGGCCGCGAGCTGGCTCGAGCGCGCGACGATCTGCTCGAGCGTGACCGAGCCATAAGTGGCCGGCTCCCGCGTGCCGAGCAGATTCAGGTTCGGCCCGTTCAGTAACAACAGGTGTGCCATCGACTGGAGGCGAATTCCGCGCAGATGGCGGCCAGTTTACCTGTATTCGCGACTTTTTGGAGATTTTTTGCGGCACGATCGGCGCGCGGCCCTGTTGCGCCGCAGGCACTACGCGCTCCGGGCGGCCACGATCCCGGCCAGTCTGCCCCTGTTCGGGGCGTACCCCCGCAACGGTTGGGCCGCGAAGCTTAACCGGCCTCAAGAAAAATCGGGGAGTTTTGCCCGGCCCAAGCGCACCGAGCCCCGGCGGACCGGCGAGCTTGCACGCCTACGCGGCGGCGCTCACAACGCAGCGAGTTGCTTGGCAGCCACTGTCCTTGCCGCTGCGGGCGTGAGCTCGCCGCTATTCACACGGCGAACGGCGTCGAGCAGCACGTCGGCTTCCTTCGGCTCGATCTCCCCCAGGTGAAACGCGACGATCCTGTGCTGGTTGTCGGTGAACACCGTGAAGGGAAAGCCCACGGAGCCGAGGCCAAACTTGTTGACCGCGTCGAGGCCGTCCTGCTCGCCGATCAACACCGGGTAATCGATCCCGATCTCCTCGGCATAGTTGAGGACGTCCTCGCGGAAATCGACGGCCACGCCGACGACCTGGAATCCTTCTTCGCCGTGCTCCTGCTGAATCGATCTGAGAAGCGGAATCTCGCGACGGCAGGGGGCGCACCAGGTGGCCCAGAAATTCACGATCATGGACTTGCCGGGCCAGCTCAGAATCGAGCGCGGCTGCCCGCTCAAGTCAGCGAGCGTGAAGTCCGGAAGCACGCTCGGCATTGCCGGCTCGGCAGCCGGCTCACTCGTCGATGGTGTCTGCGCAGGCACCTCACGCGGGGCCGACTCGCCCAGGAGGTTCGGCTCGATGCCGAACCGGTAGATGGCGAATCCGGCGGCAGCGGCGAGCACCGCGACAGTCACGTAGTGAAAAGTTTTCATGGTTCCATCATCACCTGAGAATCGGCAGCTGACTGTCCGGCGCGTCGCGCCGGGTCACCTTCAGCTCGAAAAAGCGGCTTTCACGTGCTCGCTGAACCGCTCGGCGGGGGCGAATCCTACCAGCCTGAACTCGCGACGCTCGCGGCCGTCCCGACCGAAGAACGCGATCGTGGGCGGCCCGTAGATCTCGAAGCGACGCATCAGCGCCTGATCTTCCTCGTCGTTCGCCGTCACGTCCGCCTGCAGCAGCACTGCATCGGCGAGCGCGGCCTGCACGGCTGGATCGGGAAAGGTGTACTTCTCCATCTCCTTGCACGAGATGCACCAGTCTGCGTAGAAGTCGAGCATTACCGGCCGGCCCTGTGCGCTCGCCGCCGCGACGGCTCGATCCAGATCCTCGACAGTCTTGATGCGCTGAAAGGTCAGCCCACGTGCCTCCGAGCCTGCCTGACCGCGGGCCGCTGCGCTCAAGCGATCGAGCGGCTGCAACGGATCGCGGCTCCCGGAGGCCGCGCCCACGAGCAGCAGCAAACCGTAGGCGACTGCGATCAACCCTGCTCCGCGCACCGGCGCTGCGGCCGGCTGCCCTCCTTGCGATCTCAGCGAGAAGATCCAGAAGCCCGACACGATCGCCAACGCCGACCAGAGCAGCATCACGAGCGCATCGGGCAGGAGCGGCGTCATAAGGTAGATCGCCACCGACAGGAACAGCACGCCGAAAAGCGACTTCACTGTCTCCATCCAGGGCCCGACCTTGGGCAGAAGCGAGCCGGCCGAAGCTCCCACGAGCAGCAGTGGCAAGCCCATGCCGAGCCCTGTCGCATACAGGGCGCCCGCCCCGCGGGCAACTTGACCAGTGGTGCTGATCACCGAGAGCGCGGCAATGATCGCCGGTGCAACGCAGGCGGTCACGATCAGTGCCGAAAGCGCGCCCATCACGAACGTGCCGACAAACGTGCCCGACTTCTGCTTGCTGCTCATCTCCGACAGTCGCGTTTGCAGCGCGCTCGGCAATTGCAGGTTGTAGACGCCGAACATCGCGAGTGCGAGCGCCACGAAGAGAAGCGAAAACAAAATGATGATCCAGGGCTGCTGGAAAAACGCCTGAGGCGCCTGCTCGAACGCGAGCACGAACGCCGCACCCGCGGCCGCGTACGTCAAGGCCATGCCCTGCACATAAGTGAAAGCGAGCGAGAAGCCTCGCCACGGCGTCACTGTCCCGCCCTGGCCGACGATTATTCCAGAGAGGATAGGCACCATCGGCAGCACGCAAGGAGTGAACGACAGCAGAACGCCGATGCCGAAGAACGTCGCGAGCATGGCCGCGAGACTGCCGTTACGGATCAGCCCCGCTAGCCTGTCCTGCTCCGCCACGGGAGCGGCCGTGGACTTCGGAACCTCATTCAAGGGAAGTTCGCTCGCGGCCGATGCGGGCGGGAGCTGCAAGGACACAGTCTTGGTGATCGGGTTGTAGCAGAGCCCTGCTTCCGCGCAGCCCTGGTAGGTGACGCTCAGGTTCAGTGTGCCGCCCGGGCCGGCCGGGCGGGCGACGGGGAGCGTCGCCTCGACGAAGTCGTAGTAGACCTCGGTGTCGCCGTAATACTCGTCATGCTTGGGTTCAGCCGGCGGGAGCTGCAGCTCGCCCAACTGCACGTTCGGCGTGTCGGTCGTGACTTTGATCTGGTGCTTGTAGAGGTAATACTCGTCGGCGATCAGCCACGTGAGCGCGACCGCATCGGGGCGCTCCATCCCGGCGCCGAAGCGAAAGGCCTCATCCGGCGGCAGGAACTCATCGTTCTTCTGGCGCTTGATGAGCGCTCGCAAAGGGGACGAAACCGCTTCTCCCGCCCGTGTTGGGGCGAACGGATCGCGACTCTCCTTACGGGTCCCCGCTGGCGTGGGTGGGCCAGCGTGGCGGGTCCCCTCCCCGGCTGGCGGGGGAGGGCCAGGGTGGGGGTCGGCGACAGCCGCGAGCGCCACAGTGGTCGTCCATTTGAGCGGCGGATAGCACAGCCCCGCATCGGCGCAACCCTGTAACTTCAGCTCGATCGGCAGCTCTTTCGGGCGCTGAGCGCCGGCCTGGAGGGGCACAGGGATCGTGACCGTGCCCCGGTAGATCTCCTGGGTGCCGAAGAACTCGTCGGTGTGTTCCTCGCCCCTGGGCCAGGCGGGCTCGCCCAACCGGACCTCCGGGGAAGAAGAGGCGATGCCCAGCTTTTTCTTGTAAAGGTAGTAGCCGGGCTCGATGCGCCAGGTGAGCCTGAGCTCGTCCCCGCTCGCTTCCACTGAGTACCGGTAGGCTCGTTCCGGCGGCAGGAACTCGTCCTCCTTCGCCTGCGCCTGGCCGCCGATGAGCCCTGCCAGCGCAGCGAGCGCCAGCCACAACGCGCCCCTGGGCCGCCTGCCCGGAGCGCTTCCGCCGTGTTCGATTGCCTGACGCATCATCTGCCCTGGTCCTCGACGCCCCTTCGGACCCACTCGAGATAGTCTTCGTTCCCCCCGTCCACCCGAATGGCGACCAGCTCGGGGAGCTCATAGGGGTGCAGCTCCTTGAGCCTCGCCTCGAGCGCCGGCAGGCGGGCCGCCGTGGTCTTGATGATCAAGAGCACCTCCCGATCGTCGCGGACCTCGCCGTCCCAGACATAAGTCGACATGAGGCCGGGTACGCGATTGACGCAGGTCGCGAGGCGCTCGTCGATGAGCGCGGCAGCAAGCGAGCGCGCCCGGGCCTCGTCGGGACAGGTGGACAGCGCCAGA
>DASVCI010000165.1:0-13345 GCA_036381695.1 Steroidobacteraceae bacterium | reverse complement strand
GCGGGATCTTCCAGCTCGCGGTTGACCTCCGTCAGCCGCTCGCGCTTGGTGTCGTACTCAAAGATACCTCCTGAGCGCGGCGCTGCGCTCGGCGAGGTCTTCCAGAGAACGGCGGATGTGGGCGGTTTCCATGAGCGTGCGCGGGGGTCAGTGCAGTCGAAGGGCGCGATCGTAGCACGTGGGCGAAGCGCCGATCAGCCGCCTTCATGCGGCGACAGCACCCGAAGGTACTCGACCAGGAGCTGAAGCTTCTCGGTGCCGTTGTACTGGTTCACATCGAGCCGGTACGCCAGCTCGACCCGGGTATCCGGCTCGACGACGGGCGCGTCGCCATCGTCGAAGTGGCGGAACACGACCGCCTCGCAGGGCGGCCCTTCTCCGTCGTGCACGTCGAGCTTGAGGTGGCGATCGGCGAGCACCCGCACGCTCCGTACATGGAAACAGCCGTCGAAGAGCGGCTCCGGAAACGACTGACCCCACGGGCCCGCCTCCCGCAGCATGCGCGCTACTGCGATCGTCCGCTCGGCGGCAGTCAGCGGCCCGTCCGAATGAACGACCCCGACGGCATCATCCAGCGTCATCCACCGGCGCACCTCGGCATCGAACGCGAGACGAAACCGGTCGAGCGCGTCGGCGTGCAGCGTCAAGCCTGCCGCCATCGCATGCCCGCCGAATTTCTGCATCAGGTCGGGCTCGCGAGCCGCCATCGCGCTCAGCACATCCCGGATGTGCACGCCCGGAATCGAGCGCGCCGAGCCCTTGAGCGTCGTCTCATCCGCGCGCGCCAGCGCAATGACGGGTCGATGGACCTTGTCCTTCACCCGGGAAGCCACTAACCCGACCACCCCTTGGTGCCACGATTCATCGAACAGGCACAGCCCGAGCGGCAGAGCTGGATCTTCGGCGCGCATCCCCTCGATCGCCTGCATCGCCTCCTGCTGCATCTGCAACTCGAGCTCGCGACGATCCTGATTGAGCTGCGAGAGGCGCGCGGCGAGGAGCCGCGCCGAGTGCGGATCGTCCGTCAGCAGACATTGAATGCCCACCGACATGTCATCGAGCCGCCCGGCCGCGTTCAGCCGCGGCCCGAGCTGGTAGCCCAGGTCCGCGGCAGTCACGCTCGGAAGCAACCGATTCGAAACTTCGATCAACGCGCGAATCCCGGCGACGCAGCGCCCGGCGCGGATGCGGCGCAATCCCTGATGCACGAGCACGCGGTTGTTGCGATCGAGCGGCACGAGATCGGCCACGGTTCCGAGCGCGACCAAATCCAAAAAGTCGGTCACCGGCGGCGGCTTGGCGCACAGCCGGCGCAGCTCCATCTCACGCGTCAACGCCGCCATCACGTAGAACGCGACTCCTACCCCGGCAAGGGCTTTGCTGGGGAAGGGATCCGTCGGCACGTTCGGGTTCACGATGGCTGTCGCAGACGGCAGCTCGCTCGGTGCAAGGTGATGATCGGTGATCAGTGTGTCGATCCCGAGCGCGCTGGCCTCGCTCACGCCGGTGTGACTCGAGATGCCATTGTCGACGGTGATGATGAGCCCCGGGCGGCGCTCGGCCGCCAGCCGCACGATCTCGGGTGTCAGGCCGTAGCCGTAATGGAAGCGGTTGGGAACGAGAAACTCCACCTCGGCAAACCCGAGCCGCCTGAGCTGGCGAACGACGAGCGCCGTGCTGGTGGCTCCGTCGGCATCGAAGTCGCCGACGACGACGATGCGACTGCGCCGCACGAAATGGCTGCAAAGAAGATCGACGGCGCTGGCGAGCCCCCCGAGCTGGCTCACCGGGATGAGCTGGCTCAGGCTGAGATCGAGCTCGCTCGGAGCACGAACGCCGCGTGCCGCATACAGTCGACACAAGAGCGGATGGAGATTGAACGAGGGCAGCTCGCCCTCGTACATCCGGCGACGGATCGTGCGGCTCAGCATGAGGCCCACTGCGCCGGGGCGCGGCCTTTTCTCCAGAACTTCAGAAGCGCGCCGCGTCGAACGCGCACGAGCCAGCGTCCGAGCACGAGATCCACCTGCGCCAGCGCGCCGCGGCTGAGCGCTCGTCGAAGGGGCGCGAGCCAGCGACGCTCGAGCTCATCGAGATACTCTGTGTCGAGCACCGCGATCGCTTCCTTCCGCATCGCTGCAACCAAGCCCGCGGCGTCGCCCGGCAATGCTTGCACCCTTTGGCCATGCACTGCGTAGAGTCCTCGCAAATACAGCTCATCACCGAATGCATCCGGCAGCGCGCGCTCCGGCAGCTCACTCAAACTCCCCACGCCGTGCAGCCAGATCGCGTTGACCTCAGGCATGCCACGCCGTGCGCGGCTCGTGTTCACAGGATGCTCGTGCAGAATCATTTGCAATTCCGTCATCAATCTTTCGAGCGGTACCGAGTCTCGCCCGCGCGGCATCGCTTCTTCGAGCGGGCCGGCGCTCGCCGTTTCAGGAGAGGTGGTCAGCACCTCCCAGGCGCGCTCGCTTCGAACCAGCCATTCCCCGCTCGAGGCTTTCACCAGCTCGAGCCCGGCCGAGCCCAGGTGCCCGGCGATCGGCTCGAAAAGTTGTTCGCGCTCCGAGCGCTCAATCGCGCTCTCGCCCTCCAGCCTCACGGCATCAAGCGTGTCGAGACCGGCCAGCCAATGCATAGGGGTCGCTTGCATCCAGAACCCCTCCGCTCGCCTGCCCTCATCGCCGCTGCGGAGAACAGCCGCGACGGGATAGCGCGCGGGCTCGCTGCCCAATCCCAGCCGCTCGAGCAACGTGAGTTGCCAGCGGCTCATGTCGCGAGCGCTGAGCTCCAGCGCGCGGACCGAGCCGCGGCCGGCGAGCTTCGCGAGCTCAGGCCAACGAGCGGTCTCCTCCCCAGCGGCTTGCGCCAGCGCCGGCGCGATTTTCGGCGCAATGAGGGTCAGGACACGCTGTTGCGGCATCGAATCATCCACGAAATCGCGCATCCGGATCGCCGGAGACGCTCGAGCGCTCGGCACCGGACCCCGGATCCGGCCAGTCTTGCTCGCCAGTCTCGGGCTCGCGGGAAAAAACTGTACGCGGCGGACGCATTCGTCGCAGCCCGCCCATGGGGGCACCGATCCCGCGCCCGGTGCGTTATCGTACTGGCAATGAAACTGACCGACGACACCTTTACGGGCGCGAACCTCGTGCGCTCCTACTCACCGGGCGAAATCAGGATCGGCGAGGAAGTGCTGCATCGAAGCTGCCTGGTGCGCGCCGACGAGATAGTGAGGAGCTGGCGGCCGCAGACGATCGACGAGCTGACGTTGGAGGATCTCGAAGCCGTGTTCGCGCTCGAGCCCGAGATCGTCATCATCGGCTCGGGAGGGCGACAGCAGTTCCCCGAGGCCGCGCTGATGGCCGCAATGCTTTCGCGCGGCATAGGATGCGAGGTGATGGACACGGGCGCCGCATGCCGCACGTACAACGTGCTCGTGAGTGAGCAGCGTAAAGTCGTTGCTGCGTTGATGCCCTGAATCGAAGATCGACGAAGCTCCCGCGGCCCCGCCACGCGAGTGAGGGTGAACAGAGAGATCGAAGGGAGTGAAAACGGAAAGCCGGGCGCGGCTCGAGCGGCGCGTCCGGCAAGGTCACCGAAAGAAGGCGCGAGGGACCGAAGTTCGTTCGACCAACTTCATCGCGGCGTGCCCAAAAGGGCCTCGCTCGACGAATGTTCTTGTTGTTTTGCTTTTGTTCTTCTTCGCGCTGTTTCCTCGAATCCCCCTCCGCCCCCGCGCCTTCTGCCGGTGACCCTGTGATGCGGGTGTCTGCGGCCCGAAGTCTCGTTGCGACTCGTGGACCCGGCACATCGCCACCCACGTGTGTGGGGACGGATGTTAGTCATACGTACGTACTAAGTGCAACTACTAAACACGAGCGATACATCGCTTTGAGCTTCGGCGCGCGCCTGCAACGATCGCGCCAGCGGGCGGCGGCGACGCGCGCTCCCGCGAGCCCGGACCCGTTCTAAGCCGCAGATCGGAACTCAACGTCGTTGCGGCAGCAACGCAAGAGGATTGCGCGGCGTCCCGTTGATCCGGATCTCGAAATAGAGCTGAGGGGTTCCCTGCGGGCCCGCGCCCATGGTCGCGATCTTCTGTCCGGCAGCGACCGTCTGACCCTCCTTCACCACCACCGTATCCGTGTGCCCGTACGCGCTGAGATAGGTGTCGTCATGCTTGATGATCACGAGCTGGCCGTAACCGAGCAGGCCCGTACCCGTGTACACAACGCGTCCGCCCGCCGCCGCCAGGATGTCCGCCCCGCGCCGGCCCGCGATGGTCAGGCCCTGGCCGCCGTTGGGCCTCGAAGTCAGCGTGGCGGAGCCGCCTTCGACCGGCCATCTCCATTTGATGTTCGAAGCGACGCGCGCCGGCGGCGGTTGCGGACGCGACGGCAGTGTCGATTGCCGCGTCGATTTCTTTGGGGGCGGGGTGCTCCGTGCGCTGCCTTTCGAGGGCGGATAGAGCCTCAGCACCTGCCCGGGATAAATGAGGTAATCGCGCCCGATGCCGTTCCACCTCGCGAGGTCGTGATAGTCGAGGCGGTGGCGCCACGCGATCGCATACAGAGTGTCGCCCCGCTTCACTTTGTACGTCGCGGGGCGTTCGGGCGTCGAAGAGCACGCGACCAGCGTCGCGGCCAGAAGAATGATCGCGGTACGAACCAACACCTACCTGCAAACACCCGCAGAGCTCATGGCGCGGACCGGCCTGACCGCTTCGACGCTCATGTCGTCCCCTTGAGCAGCGGGACGAAGCTCACCCGACCCAGCGTTTCCCTGTGCAGCTCGTCGGTGCGACGAGTTATGCGCACGAGCTGCTGCTGACCTTCAGGCCCCACGGGCGCGATCAGCTTCCCGCCCGGCGCGAGTTGATTGAGCAGCGCTTCCGGGATCGCGAGCGGCGCGGCCGCAAGCAGGATGCAATCGTACGGCGCGTGCGCCGGCCAGCCGAGAAAGCCATCACCGTGTCGCAAGTGAACGTTGCTGATGTTGAGCTCGCGAAAGTGCTGCCGAGCCCGCTCGACCAGAGGCTTCACACGCTCGATGCTGTAAATGAAGCGCACGAGCGGCGAGAGCACTGCGGTCTGATACCCGCATCCCGTACCGATCTCGAGCACCTTGCCGGGCGCGCCGCCCTCGAGCACCGCCTCGGTCATGCGGGCGACGATGTATGGTTGCGAAATGGTCTGTCCATGACCGATCGGTAACGCAGTGTCCTCGTACGCGCGCGTGGCCAGGGCTTCGTCTACGAACAAGTGACGCGGGACGTTGCGGATCTGATCCAGCACCGCGGGATTGGTGATTCCCTGATCGCGCAATCTCTGGATCAGGCGCTCACGCGTTCGCGCCGAGGTCATGCCTATGCCGGCGCGATTTCTGCTCATCATCGTCGTCATGGGCCGCGTCCCTGAAGCCAGTCACGCAGGTCATCGAGCATCGAATGCCGCGTCAGATCGATTTGCAGCGGCGTCACCGATATGTAGCCATTGGCGACAGCATGGAAATCCGTGCCCGGCCCGGCATCCTGGCCTATGCCCGCCGCGCCGACCCAGTACACCGGCCGGCCGCGTGGATCTTCCGATCGCACGATGCGCTCGGAGCGATGCCGGAAACCAAGGCGCGTCACCTGGTAACCCTTGAGCTCCTCGTAGGGCAAATCCGGAACGTTCACGTTGAGGATGGTGGCCCGGTGCAGGGGGCTGCGCTGAATGCGCATGACGAGCTCGGCGGCGACTCGCGCGGCAGTATCGAAATGCGCGCCGGAGCCGGGTTGCATCGCGAGTGACATGGCTATGGCTGGCAACCCGAGAAAGCGGCCTTCGATCGCCGCCGCGACCGTGCCCGAATAGAGCACGTCATCGCCGAGGTTGGCCCCGTCGTTGATCCCGGACACGACCATGTCGTGCTCCTCCTCGAAGAGCCCCGAGATCGCCAGGTGCACACAATCGGTCGGTGTGCCATTGACGACGTAGTATTTGCGCTCCTCGAACTCGAGCACGCGCAGCGGCACCTCGAGCGTGAGCGAATTGCTCGCGCCGCTCCGGTTTCGATCCGGCGCGACCACGGTAATTTCGGCAAGTGAAGCCAGGGCGGCGCTGAGAGCGCGCAATCCTTCGGCGCGATAGCCGTCATCGTTGCTGATCAGAATTTTCACGGCGGCGAAACTATACTTTAAAGGGGCCGCCCGGACAGCCGATCGGAGCCAACTTGTGACCGACGACAAAGACCACGAGTCGCGCGTCTTCCGGGAGGCGATGCGGGGCGTCAGGCGGCTCGAGCGTCCGGCAGCGCCTCGTCGGGTCGCGCCCAAGCCGCCGCCCAAAGCCCGCTTCACGCGCGCCGATCAGAAAGAGGTGCTGCGAGAAAGCCTGGAAGGCCCGATTGACGAGGCGACCCTGAGCACGGGCGATGAGCTGAGCTTCCGGCGCGATCATGTGCCCGAGTCGGTGATCACGCGGCTGCGTCGCGGGCAGTTTGTCATCGGTGACGAGATCGACCTGCATGGGATGACGGCCGTCGAGGCGCGCCTGGCTCTGCGTGAGTTCGTCGCCGCCGCGCGCAAAAAGCGAATGGGCTGCGTGCGTGTAATCCATGGCAAGGGTCGCCGATCCGGCCCGCGCGGGCCGGTGCTCAAGAATGTCGTGAATCAATGGTTGCGACGGACGGAGGATGTGCTGGCGTTCGCCTCCGCTCGAGCTGTCGATGGCGGGAGCGGTGCCGTGTACGTCTTGTTGAGCAAGAAGCCTTGATCGTCAGACCTCGCCCGTCTCCTCCCTCAAGCTCACTGCCTCCTTGAGCACGGCCGTCGCGAACGCTCCGCGCCCGAGGCGAAACGTGAGGTGAACCTCGCTCCCCTCGATCCGCCACTGCAACTCTTCGACGCGCGCCCTGAGCGCCCGCCTCTCAGCTTCAAGACCGGCCCGTTCGAGGCCGTTCGCCAGCACCGGAAGCGAGTCGGCGACTCGTCGCTCGAGTTGCGCCGTCAGCTCGCCCGGCATCGTCCGGCCCGGCGCGCCCCAGAGCGGCCCGGTCGGGTGCAAGTCCAGGGCCTCGCACCTCGCGGCCAGCGTCTCGTCGAGGCGCTCCACCGGAAAGACGCTGCCGCTGCCGTCGAGATTGGCGACATCGCCTGGCTGCAGGCGATTCCAGGTGCCTTCGCGCACGCGTTCGGCGAGCACCGCGTTGAAGATCACTGAGCGCGCGGCGGAGAGCGCAAACCCGCGCTGTGCGCCGGCGGGTTCCTCGCCTGTCGTGAACCAGGCAATCGCCTTCTGCACGTTGCTCCCGGCGCGACCGAATCTCTGCGGCCCGAAATAGTTCGGCACTCCCGCTCGCGCGATCGTTTGCAGCCTCGCCTCGAGCGCGCGAGCATCCCCCTCGAAATCGCGCAGCACGATCGAGAACTCGTTCCCTCTGAGCGCACCTCGTTTCAACTTGCGTCTGTGGCGCTCGGCCGCGATCACCTCGAACTGCTCGCCCGATACGCCGATCCAGCTTTCGATCGCCGAGCGCACGGGAACAGTGAATGCCTGTTCTGCGACGGCGTCCCGATCTTTGAGGCCGGCGAACCCCACGTCGACCGGACGAACTTTGGCGAGCTTCGCGAGCTGCTTGGCCACCCACATCGTGTTCGCATCGCGCTTGCGGACACGCAGCAGCCAATGCTCGCCCTCCCCGTCCGCCTCGAAGCCCAACCACTCGCGGACGACGAAATCCTCGGGAGTCGATTTGAGGCGCGCCGAGCCTGCCGGACCGGCGTGCGCGCAGGGCAAGTCGTAGAACTCTTCCGGGGCGCTCAAAGGGAGCTCGAGGCTTCGGCGCGGGCGATGAGAACGACGGCCTGGCACGCGAGCCCTTCCCGCCGCCCGATGAATCCCAGGCGCTCCGTCGTGGTCGCCTTGATGTTCACTCGCGCGAGATCGAGACCCAGGTCGGCGGCGATGTTCGCCCGCATGCTCTCCCGATGTGGGCCTAGCTTCGGCGCTTCGGCAATGACGGTCGCATCGACATTGACCACGGTATACCCGCGCTCTGCCAGCAGCTCGCGGGCGTGACGCACGAACTGCCGACTGTCCTCGCCGCGCCAGCGCGGATCAGAATCCGGGAAATGCATGCCGATGTCGCCGAGCCCGGCTGCCCCGAGCAAGGCATCGCAAATCGCGTGCAAGAGGACATCGCCGTCCGAATGCGCCAGCACGCCGCGATCGTGCGCAATGCGCACTCCTCCGAGGGTGATGTGATCCCCATCGGTGAACGCGTGCACATCGTAGCCGTGGCCAATGCGAATCTCTGAGCTCATGCTCGGCCTCTCGAGTGCAACACCAGCTCGGCTCGCGCCAGATCCTCGGTCAGGGTGATCTTGATGTTATCCGGATCGCCGCGCACGAGCCTGGGATTCAACCCCAGAGCTTCGACGGCCTGCGCTTCGTCGGTCACGGCATGACCGGCCAGGGCGGCTTGCCTCAAGGCGCGCTCGAGCACTCCAAATCGAAACATCTGCGGCGTAAGCGCGCGCCACAGGGCCGTTCGCGAAACGGTTTCGGTCACCCGCTCATCGGCATCGGCCCGCTTGAGCGTGTCGACGACCGGGATCGCGAGCAACCCTCCCACTTCCTCGCCCTGGAGCTCGTCGATCAGCCGGTCCAGCTCGCCGGCCGTCACACACGGCCGGGCGGCATCGTGCACGAGCACCCAATCCCGTTCCTGCGCCTGGCCGGCGAGAGCCTGCAAACCGCTTCGCACCGAGTCCATGCGTTCGAGGCCGCCAGGGGCAGTGCGGATCTTCGGATGACGGGAGACTTCCAGTTGCGGCCAATGTCGATCGTCCGCCGCGATCACGACGACGATGCCCGCACAGTGCGGGTGCTCGAGGAACGGAGCGAGCGCCCACTCGATTACCGTGCGCTGTGCGAGCTGCAGATATTGTTTCGGCGTGGCACCGCCCATGCGCCGCGCCCGGCCGGCCGCCGGCACTACAGCCCAGAAACGAGAATCAGTGGGATTGCCCAAGGTGGATGCGGCCAAGTAGGTCCGATGATCTTGTCCGATGGAGGCGCGATGCTACCCGGCCGGCCAAGCGCCGGCAGTGAGGCTCCCCGCCGGGCTCATTCCGCCGCTTCGGGCGCGTGCGAGGCTTCGCTCGCCGGCTCTACGTCCTTTTCCGAGACGACCTGATAGAACGTCTCGCCCGGCCCGATCATTCCCAGGTCCGTTCGGGCGCGCTCCTCGATCGCCGTCGTGCCCTGCTTCAAGTCCTGAACCTCGGCGGCGAGGGTCCGGTTGCGCTCCTTCAAGCGCGCGTTCTCCTCGCGCTGGGCGACGATCTCCTCGCGCAGCCGCCACACCTCGCGCATGCCGCCCTCGCCGATCCAGAGGCGATACTGCAGAACCACCAGCAGGAGCACCAGCGCGGCGGCGAGGACCTTCATGTCAGCAAGAGAGACTCGGCAACGGCACTGGGAAAGCCTCCGCGCCCGCGTACCGCGCCTCGCTCCCCAGCTCGGCTTCGATACGGAGCAATTGATTGTACTTCGCGATGCGGTCCGAGCGGGACATGGAGCCCGTCTTGATCTGCGTTGCCCGGGTCGCCACGGCGATGTCCGCGATCGTCGAGTCCTCCGTCTCGCCGGAGCGATGCGAGACGATGGAAGCATAGCCGGCTCGGGATGCCATCTCGATGGCGGCGAGCGTCTCGGTGAGCGTGCCGATCTGGTTGGGCTTGATCAGGATCGCATTCGCGATGCCCTTGGCGATGCCCTCTTCGAGAATCCTGGTGTTCGTGACGAAGAGGTCGTCACCCACGAGCTGCACGCGCTTGCCGAGGCGTTGCGTCAGGAGCGCCCAGCCCTGCCAGTCGCCCTCGCTCATGCCGTCCTCGATCGTGATGATCGGATAGCGGCTCACCAGCCCTTCGAGGTAGTCGGCGAACTGCGCCGAAGTGAAGGTGCGGTGCTCGGAATGCAGCTCGTACACGCCGCTCGAGTAGAACTCCGTGCTCGCGACGTCCAGCCCCAGGAACACCTGCTTGCCCGCTTTGTATCCGGCCCGGTCGATGGCTTCGAGGATCGTCTCGAGCGCCGCCTCGTTCGAAGGCAGGTCCGGCGCGAAGCCGCCTTCGTCGCCGACGGCGGTCGAGAGCTTGCGCTCGTGCAGGACTTTCTTGAGCGTATGAAAGATCTCCGCCCCGTAGCGCAGTGCTTCGGCGAGCGAGGGCGCGCCCACGGGCAGGATCATGAACTCCTGAATGTCGACGTTGTTGTCGGCGTGCGCGCCGCCGTTGATGATGTTCATCATCGGCACGGGCATCGTCTTCGGGCCGAGCCCCCCCAAATGCCGGAACAACGATTGATTGGCCTCGCGGGCCACCGCGTGCGCGGTGGCAAGCGAAACGGCCAGGATGGCGTTGGCGCCGAGTCGGGATTTCGTCTCGGTGCCGTCCAGCTCGATCATCAGCCTGTCGATCTCGCCTTGCTGGCCCGCCTCGCGCCCGATCAACGCGCGCCGGATCTCGCCGTTCACGTGTGCGACGGCTTTCTGCACGCCTTTGCCCAGATAGCGATGCTTGTCGCCGTCGCGAAGCTCGACGGCTTCACGCGTTCCGGTCGAGGCGCCCGAAGGCACCGCCGCCCGACCCCACGCCCCCGATTCGAGCCGCACGTCGGCCTCCACGGTCGGATTGCCGCGCGAATCGATGATCTCGCGGCCGCGGATGTCGACGATCTTGCTCATAACAGGCTTTCCTCGTAAGGCTGGGATTTGACCACGCGGTCGATCTGCTGAAGCGTCGCCAGGAGCGGCTCCATGCGCCCGAGCGGCCAGGCATTGGGGCCGTCGGACAACGCTTTGTCGGGATCGGGATGCGTTTCCATGAAGAGGCCCGCCACGCCTGCGGCCACCGCCGCGCGTGCGAGCACTGGAACGAACTCGCGCTGCCCGCCCGAGGCGCTGCCCTTTCCGCCCGGGAGCTGCACCGAGTGAGTGGCATCGAAGACCACCGGGCAACCGGTCGAGCGCATGACGCTGAGCGAGCGCATGTCGGAGACCAGATTGTTGTAGCCGAAGCTGAAGCCGCGCTCGCACACCATGATCTGCTCGTTCCCGGTCGAGCGCGCCTTGTCGACCACGTTCTGCATCTCCCAGGGCGAGAGGAACTGCCCCTTCTTGATGTTGACGGGCCTGCCCTGGGAGCAGACGTTCACGATGAAATTGGTCTGCCGGCAGAGAAACGCCGGCGTCTGCAGGACATCGACCACCGAGGCGACCTCGGCGAGCGGCGTGTCTTCATGGACGTCCGTCAGCACCGGCACGCCGAGCTGGCGCTTCACTTCGGAGAGGATGCGAAGCCCTTCCTCCATGCCCGGCCCGCGAAAGCTCGTACGCGAGGAGCGGTTCGCCTTGTCGAAGGAGGATTTGAAAATGAACGGAACTCCGAGCCGCCCCGTCAGCTCCTTGAGGCGCCCCGCCACATCGAGCACCAGCGCCTCGCTCTCGACGACGCAGGGGCCGGCGATCAGGAAGAACGGACGATCCGCGCCGACGGTGAAATCGAGAAGTCGCATGAAAAACCTGTCGTCGCTTCGATCGTGGACTCGCCGTCCGCGGGCTTCAAGCGTTGACCGCGGCCGGGAGCTGCTCCTGCCGGCGAGCGCGGGCCGCCTTCATGAAGCCCGTGAAGAGCGGATGTCCGTCACGCGGCGTCGAGCGGAACTCCGGGTGGAACTGGCTCGCCAGGAAGAACGGATGCCCCGGCAGCTCGATCATCTCGACCAGCCCGTCGCGCGAGAAGCCGGAGAACCTGAGCCCGGCATTCATCAGCCGCTGCAGGTACCGGTTGTTGAACTCGTACCGGTGCCGGTGGCGTTCCATGATGACGTCCGATCCGTACACCTGGTGGGCGCGCGAGCCGTGCGAGAGGCGCACTTCCTGCGCGCCCAGGCGCATGGTGCCGCCGAGCGCCGAATTCTCGCTGCGATGCTCGATCGTGCCCTTCTCGTCCTGCCACTCGGCGATGAGGGCGATCACCGGATGCGGGGTGCTCCGGTTGAACTCGGTCGAATTGGCTTGCGCCAGCCCGGCCACGTTGCGGGCGTACTCGATGATCGCGAGCTGCATGCCTAAGCAAATGCCCAGGTACGGGATCTTGTTCTCCCGTGCGTAGCGGATGGCTTCGATCTTCCCGTCGATGCCCCGTTCGCCGAACCCGCCCGGCACGAGGATCGCATCGACGCCCTCCAGGCACCCCGTCCCGTGCTTTTCCACGTCCGTCGCTTCGACGAACTGGATGTTCACGCGCGTGCGGGTGCGAAGACCCGCATGAATCAGCGCCTCGGAGAGCGAAATGTAGGAATCGCGCAGGTTGACGTACTTGCCGACCATCGCGATCGTGACCGTGGCGTCCGGGTTGCTCTTGGCGGCCACGACCTGGCGCCACTCGCCCAGGTCCGCCGGAGGCACATCGAGCCGGAGCTTGTCGACCACGATGTCGTCGAGCCCCTCCTCGTGCAGGAGCAATGGAATCTTGTAGATGTCGTCCGCATCCACGGCCGAGATGACCGCCCGCTCCTCGACATTGGTGAAGAGCGCGATCTTGCGGCGCTGCTCGTCCGGAATGCGGTTCTGCGAGCGGCACAGGAGAATATCCGGCTGGATGCCGATCGAGCGCAGCTCCTTGACCGAGTGCTGGGTCGGCTTGGTCTTGATCTCTCCGGAGCTCGGGATATACGGCACCAGGGTCAGGTGCATGTAGAGCACGTTGTGGTGCCCGAGCTCGACCCCCATCTGGCGGATCGCCTCGAGGAACGGGAGCGATTCGATGTCGCCCACGGTCCCGCCGATCTCGACCATGCAGATATCCGCATCCCCGGCGCCGAGCCGGATGCAGTGCTTGATCTCGTCGGTGATGTGCGGGATCACCTGTACCGTCGCGCCCAGGTAATCGCCCCGGCGCTCTTTGGCGATCACTCGCTCGTAGATGCGTCCGGTGGTGAAGTTGCTGTTGCGCGTGGTCGTGGTGCGGACGAAACGCTCGTAGTGCCCCAGATCGAGGTCCGTTTCCGTACCGTCGGTGGTGACAAAGACCTCGCCGTGCTGGAACGGGCTCATCGTGCCCGGATCGACGTTGATGTACGGGTCGAGCTTGACCATGCTCACCTTGAGCCCGCGTGCCTCGAGGATCGCGCCGAGGGAAGCTGCAGCGATGCCCTTGCCGAGCGAGGACACCACGCCGCCGGTCACACAGATAAAGCGAGTCATTTGAGGCACCGTCGCATGCAGGAATTGGGGCTCGAACAGGTGAGACGCCGCGACGCCTCACCGTCATTACGACGGGAGCACA
>DASVCI010000164.1:0-46437 GCA_036381695.1 Steroidobacteraceae bacterium | reverse complement strand
AGCGAATCACGATGGGCTCGAGCGTCGCGCCCGGCAGCACCTGGATCTGGCGGCGCACGTCCCGATAGCCCGGACGCGTACCGACGACGGTGTAAGTGCCCGGCACCAGCTCGAGCGAGCGCTGCGAGAACGTACCAAGCTGGCCCACCCGATAGATCGTGACCGAGGTGAGATTGTCGGATTCGAGCGCAACTTTCACCGGCACCTCGGCGCGGGCGAGCCATTCGCTCAACGTCGCCACCTGGCGCGTCAGGACCGGGCCTGGATTCGGGATGGCGCGGGCGCGCTCGAGCGCTTGCGCGGCTGCCGCGCGAACCGGCTGGCTGAAGAGGCGCTCGGGTTGAGTCAGGTACAGCTCGAGCTGCTCGTTGAGCTGGGCGCGCGGCGTCACGCGCGTGACGCCCTCCTGGGCATCGGCGACGGTCGGGTCGAGCTCCAGCGCGGCCCGGTATTCCTTGAGCGCGTCCGCCCAACGCTCGGACGATTCGTGTTCGCGCGCGGCCTCGAGCTTCGCCGCGATGACCCCGGTCCGCTGCTCCTGCTCGATCTGTCGCAGCGCCTGCGCGATCTCGGGCGCGTCGGGACGAATCTTCCTCGCGGCTTCGAAGGCACTGCGCGCGCCAGAGTAATCTCTTTGTGCGAGCGCGCTGAATCCCCGCGCCATTGCGCTCGCGAACGCATCACTCGCGAGTTGCGCTTCGATGCGAGCGATCCCTTCGGACGCGCGCCGCGCTTCACTGTCCAGGGCGAGAGCTTTGCGGAACTCCTCGATCGCCTCGTGCTTCTGGCCTTCCTTCTCGAGCCGCTCGGCGCGGGCGAGCAAACCCAGCACTTCATCCAGCGTGGACGCCCGCTTCAAGCCGCGCGCCGCAACCTGGTTCCCAGGCTCGATCTTCGCTGCCAGCTCGAAGGCTGCGCGCGCATCTTCCGAGCGCCCCTGCTCCAAAGCCAGGGCGCCCGCCTGGAGCTCGCGCTTCAGCACTTCTGCGGCGCGTTGCTCGAGCGTGGTGAGCAGAGGATCGAGAGTGGCGAGGCGATCGGCAGCCGCCACGTACTCGCGCGCTTCGAATTCCTCGTCAGCTTTCGCGAGCTCGCTCTTTACGCGCTCGTATTCCTCCCCACCCCACTGCTCGGCCGCGCGAGCCGTGAGTTTCTGCAGCCGCTCGTCGATGGGGCCTCGCAAATCCTCCACACGCTGCTTTGCCCTCGCGAGCTCGGCGTAATCGATCTCCTTCTTCTCCTGCTCGGGCTCGGGCGGCAGGACGGTCACGGGCGTCTCGAGCGTCGGGCGCTCCTGCTCGACCCAGCGTGGCAGAACGAAAAACACGAGCACGATGCCGGCTACAGCGAGCGTCGCGCCTCCCGCGGCGAGCGCCCCGCCGAATCGCCGCCCACGGCCTTCCTCGCGCCCGCGGTCGGCGGAGCGATTCCATTGCGGACGCAATGGCTCACCCTGCTGCCCGCCGGGCGGCCTGACGCGTGGCGGCTCGATGTTGACGACAGGTCGTTCGTTCACGGCATTCACGATCGTCGGAGGCGGCAACGTGGCCAGCACCTCCGTCAACTCACGTTCTACAGTCCTCATGTCCGCGGGCCGATCTGCAACAGATTCGGCCAGCGATTGCATGATCAGCCGCACGAGTGCCGGGGGCACCGACTGCGGCAGCGGCGCCGGATGCTGTGCGCGCTTCGCACCTCCATCCGCGTAATACGGAGGATAGCCCGAGAGCAACTCGTACAGCATCGCGCCAAAAGCGTAGACGTCGTCCGCTACGCTCGCGGGCGCGCCGGCTGCCTGCTGCGGGCTCATGCTGTACTTCGAGCCGAGCCCCGCATCAGGGGCGGGCAGCGCGTCGAGCGCGAGAGCCATTCCGAAATCGGCGAGTTTCGGCTCGCCATCGGACATGCGCAGCACGTTCGACGGCTTCACGTCGCGATGCACGATCCCGCGCTCGTGCGCGAATGCGAGCGCACCCGCGATCGGGATCACCGCACGCAGCACCTCGACGCAACTGCGACCGCGCAGACTCGAAAGGTCCCCGCCCGAGGCGTATTCCATGACGATCCACGCGTGCTCGCCCGAGCGGTTCAGGCCATCGACGCGCAGGATGCTGGGATGATCGAGCGCGGCGACGTGCTCGCACTCCCGCGCCAGCGCCGCGATGGCGGCCTCGTTGCGACTCAGGTGCGCAGCGAGAACTTTGACAGCGACGAGGCGGCCGTGCTCCCGGTCCTGTGCGAGCCACACTTCGGCGCTTCCACCCGCGCCCAGGCGCCGCACCAGAGTGAACCTTCCGGACAGTGCCTGCCCGCTCTGAAGCATGTCGCTCGCGCCGCGCTCAAAATCGTTCGTCGCCCTAATCGCCGTTGGAAGGCGCTGCCGTCGACGCCGCGGCAGGCGCCTGGACCGGAAGACCGGTCTCGTTCTCGTAGAGCTCCCTGAGGAGCCGACGCCACTCGCGATATTGCTCTTCGGCCGTGCCCCTGAGCTGGAGCGTGCGGCCCTCGACCTCGACGACCATCGGCTGGACTTCGGCCTGGAACGATTCGCCGAGCTGCCTCAGGGAGTCGGAGTGCATCTTCACTTCGGCGCCTTTGTCGAAGCCGCTCTTGATCGCGTAGGCGCCGCCGAAGATCGCGCCCGTCGCGGCGGCCTGCCCCGCGTACGTGTTCGCTTCGCTGCCGACCACGAGCCCGCCGACGATCGCTGCTGCACCCAAAAGCTTGCGAGTGAGCGCCGAGCGGCGCGCCTCGTCCTTCGCTTCGAGCTCGGCATAGCTGTACCGACGCCAGTTCGTATAAGGCTCGGTCATGTTGTCGGCGAATAGCGCGTAGTGCTCGTTGATCGTGTCGAGCAGGACGTAGTCGCGCTCTCGCAGCCGATCCATCCGCACCAGCAACGGATCGTCCTTCGCCGGCAGGCGCACGACTTCATACGTGCCATCCTTGTCGTGCGACAGATAATCCTTGAAGGCGTAAGGCGCGAGGTCTGCAGCGAATCGCAGTGCCGAGACCTGACGGATCCTCTCGAAATCCCGCGCCGTGAGCTGCTGGCGATAGGCCAGCATGTCATTGGCGAGCTTGCTGTACAGATTCTGGAACGGATCGCGCACCCGCCCGCTCTGGTCCTTGTACGAGCGCGTGTCGGCGAGCTGCTCGTACTCGCGCTTGAACCACACGCGCCCGGTCGCATCGCTCACCGTGATCTCGGCGCGCAGAATCTGGCCGTTCGACTCCAGGATCTTGCCGCTCACGTGCACATCGAGCGCATCGGCATCGGCGGGAATCACGCGCACCTGGCCCCAATGCCCGGTCCCTTCGAGCGTGTTGCGGATCTGCATGGGGAAGTAGCGCGCTTCGGCCTTGCGCACCTCGGGGAAGATGTGCTCCTCCTCCATCTCCTTCTCGTCCTTGGGCAGATTCTCGTCGAAGATGCGCACGCCCACATCGAGCAGCTGCTCGCGCGGCACTTCGCTCGAGGCCTGAATGGCCTTGATCTGAGGCTGCGGCCGGGTCTCGTGCGTCACGCAACCCGCCGCGCCGAGCGCGGCGAGCGCCACCAGTAGCAAGCCGATCGAGCGTTTCATGTGCATGCGACTTCGGTCCTTGTGGCCCCGGCGATCAGCGTCCGGTGCCCTTCTTGTAATTGCGGTACTCCTGCCAGAGTTTCTCGCGCAGCTCCGGATCGGTCTCGTTCATCGCCGCCTCGCGCAACTGGCGAGCCACGATGTCATCGTCGCTGCCGTCCGGAATGTCCGCAGGAATCGTGTTCGGGCCGCTGCCGCCGCCGGCGCCACCACCAACGCCACCGCCGCCGCCTTGCTGCCCGCCACGACCGCCTTGCGAGCCTTGACCCTGGCCGCCTGCGCCGCTGCCCTGGCCTGACTGGCCACCGCCTGCAGCGGAGCCACCCTGACTGCCCTGACCTCCCTGTTTCTGGCCGTCACCTGCTTCATTCGTGCCTGCGCTTCCGGAGCCATCCGTCTCGGCTCCCTCACCGCCCGGTCCACTGCCAGCACCGCCGCCGCGACCGCTGCGCTGACCAGCAATCGCGGCCTGCTCTTCGCGCATCATCCGGTCGAAAACGCCCAGCGATTCATTCAATTCGCGGTCGATCTGCGCGGTGCGCTCGTACGGAGTCATCGCACCGCCGCCACCACCACCGGCTGCTCCTCCGACAGAACCTGCCGAGCCTGGTGCGCCAGCCGACCCTGCGCCTTGCGGACCGCCAGCCCCCGCGCCTTGCGGACCGGAGCCTGCCGCGCCCGCACCGGCGGCTCCTGCGCCGCCTGCTGCGTCACCGGCTGCACCGCCAGCAATCGTTGGAAGACCCGCAACGCCGCCTGCTCCGCCGGCTGTACCGCCAGCGGAACCTGCGCTGTCCCCCGTACCGCCAGCGGAACCAGCGCTGCCACCCATGCCGCCAGCGCTACCGGCAGACGCACCAGATCCGCCTTGCGCTCCACCGTCGCCGCTCGAGCCGCGGAAGATGCTTTCGTTCGGAGAGCCGCCGCCTGCCGTGCCGCCTGCATCGGGCGTTCCGCCGCTGGGCCCGCTTTGCCCGCCACCGCCGCTTTGTCCACCGGTGCTCGGCATGGGAATGCCGACGCTCGGCAGCCCCGCTCCGGGCAGAGACGTGCCGACAGTCACGTTCGGCTGGCCGCCGGACTGACCACTGGTTCCACCAGGCTGGCCTGCGCTCGAGCCTCCGGGCATTCCGCCGGCGGAACCGGACTGCGAGCCTCCCTGCGCACCACTGGAACCGTCGGATTGGCCGCCGGGAGCGTTCGAGCCGCTTTGACCGCCAGACTGGGAGCTCGAGCCGCCGAAGTCACCCGAAGAGCTCGAAGAGCCCGAGGAGGAGGACGGGGATCCGGGCGAAGGCATGCCCGGCATCGAGGAGCCGGGGCTCCCACTTGACGACCCGGGGCTCCCGCCGCCCGAGGACGGGGAAGGCATGCTCGGGCTCGAGCTTCCACCCGAGCGACCCGAGGCGCCGCCGCTCGACCCGGACGAGCCTCCCGAGGAGCTGGGCGAGCTCGGCGAAGGCAGGGACGTGGACTGGCTGGCGCAGCCCCCCATCAGAAAGGCGGAAACCGCCGCGATCGCCGTCACCTCGCCGGCGAGGACGAGCACCCGGTTCCACGAATGACCGTTCTGCATCTTCAACTCCTTAGCCCGCGATCGCGCACCTCGACGCTTCGCCGCGGCTGGCGCCGCTCAGACTGTGCGACCCAGGAGCTGAACGCGCGCTGACCGCTCCCGGTTACATCCTTCGGCTCACTTCCTTTCGATCCGGAACCGCTCCGGATCGGTTCAATCGGTGACGCAGCGCGATTGGCTTCGCTCGCCGTTTACGGCTGCGACACCACAGCGGCCCCAGGATCGCTGGCGCCGAGAAGGAAGCTCTTCAACTGGCCGGCAAGGCGGTCGCACGCGGTGCTCTGCACGGGCGCGATCAGCGGAATCGGCGCGATCGCGCCGATCATGACGGAAGTTCCCTTGACGTCCGTCGTGAGACTCCCGGCGCTGATGCCCTGCTTCAGGTCCCAGATCGTGGCCTCGTAATCCGAGCTCTTCTCCCACCAGCCGAGCCCAAGGCACCCGGCGCCGCCCGGCCCGGCCGCGCAGGCGATGCTGCCGCCGCCGTCGGTCTTCTGGGTCACTCCATCGATCCAGACGATGTAACGCACACCCATCTCGCCAATGCGCTCGCTCACGCCCGGGCGGGCGAGAAAGGCGCTGAAGCCCTGCGCGTTGGCCGGCGCGGTGCTCGGCTCGAGCCAGGGATAGAGCGCATCGACGAAAGTGTGGTCCGCGTAAATCTGGAACGGACGGTCGGTGAAGCTGCTGCGCGGATCGGCCTTTTTCCCGGCGCGTTGCCGCTCGGCAACGTCCGCCGAGACACTTCTTCCGACCAGCTCGCGCTCCAGGCAATCGAGAAATTTGTCTTCCGTGCCCGTGCCTTCCAGATGGGGCTTGGCGAGCAGCACGATGGCCTCGTGCGAGGAGATTTGCGTCGGAGCCTCACGCAGCTCCTCGATCTTGGCTGTCATGCATCCGGCCATCGAGGCGCACAATGCAACTACAGCCGCGCGCAAGCTGTGAGCGGTGAACGTCGCGGCTACTCTGGGAACGCGTGACGTTGGCTCCATCGGTCGTCTCCACGAATGCGAAAGCTGCGGTGGGTCCCTCCTCAACGCTTCGGCACCGAGCCGAAGATCCGCTTTTGAATGACGATCGAGTATACGCCAACGCTCGCGGCGTCAATGCCGGTAAATCGCAGCGTGAGCACAGCGTCAAACTGTCAAATCGAGGCGCCCGGATTGGCCGCGCGAGCACGCTGCGGAAAGCGGCGCACGAAAGGACGACGCACTCAGGGAGTAGAGGAACGCCTCAGATCAAAGCGAGCTGCTCGGGCCCTGTCGTCGGCGGACGAAACAGCGTGCGGTTGTGTACGAAGCGCTCACCCTGGTTCAGCCCGTAACGCGCACAGGCTGCCTTGAACCGCTGCTCGAGGAGTTGCGCGTACTGCCCTTCGCCACGCTGGCGATGACCCCAGCGTGAATCGTAGTCCTTCCCACCGCGCATCTCGCGCAACCGCGACATCACGTGCTTCGCCTTGAGAGGCTCATGCTCTTCGAGCCACTCGCGAAACAAATCCTTCAGCTCGTAGGGAAGTCGCAGCACTACGTAAGCAGCGCTCTTCGCGCCGGCTTCCGCCGCCGCTTCCAGAATGCGCTCCATCTCGAAGTCCGTGAGCACCGGAATTACAGGAGCAACCATCACGCCGACAGGAATGCCCGCTTCGCTCAACCGGCGAATCGCACGCAAGCGTGCGGCTGGCGAGGCAGTGCGCGGCTCCAGCGTTCGCTTCAAATCATTCGAGAGCGTCGTGACGCTGACGAGCGCATACACCAGCCGATCGGGCGCGAGCGGCGCCATCAGATCCACGTCGCGCTCGATCATGGCGCTCTTGGTGATGATCGAGAACGGATGGCGACATTTCGCCAACACCTCGATGATGCTGCGAGTGATCCGGTACTCGCGCTCTATCGGCTGGTACGGATCGGTATTCGCCCCGATCGTGATCGGTGAGCACCGATAGCCGGGCGCAGCGAGCTCGCGTTCGAGGAGCTGCGCGGCATCGGGCTTGTAGAAGAGCCGCGTTTCGAAGTCTAGCCCGGGGGAGAGATTCAGATACGCGTGCGAGGGACGCGCGTAGCAATAGATGCACCCGTGCTCGCAGCCCCTGTAGGGATTGATGGACTGCTCGAACGGCAGGTCCGGAGACTTGTTGCGCGAGATGATCGAGCGTGCAGGCTCGGGCTGCACGATCGTCTCGAAGGGAGGCAGCTCCTCGTCCAGGCTCCCCCAACCGTCATCGACCACTTCGGTGCGCACGGACTCGAAACGGCCCGCCGGATTGGAGGCGGCACCGCGGCCGGGGCGGGCTCCGGGGCGGATGGGGGTGGGCATGCCGGTAGGCTACTGTATATAAACCCAGGTTGGAAGCCCCGCGCGGGCTTGCGGTGCCGGGACAGCGTTAAGGGGCTCTGCTCCCGGATGAGGCTTCGAGATTCGTTTCCTCGACCGGCTTCGTGTCTGGCCGCTCGGGCGCGCGCCGTTCTTCGATCGTGCTGTGCGCGCTCACCTTGAGCGGCAGAGGGAAGCGCACTTGCACGACCGTGCCGTTCTCGGCGCGAATCTCGAGGTCGCCGTGCAACTGGCGAACGAACGCTTCGATCAACGAACGACCGAGGCCATTGCTCTCGGGGCCACCGGTCGCCGCATCGAAACCGGTGCCGTTGTCCTGGACTATCAGCGTCAGCTCGGCAGGTGACTCGCGCCGCGCCTCGACTTGAATGTGCCCGCCGGCCCGCTCGTTGAATGCATGCTTGTAGGCGTTCGTGATCGCTTCGGTGACCAGAAGCCCGAGCGGCACGGCGATCTCCGGGCCGATGACTTCGTTGGGCGACTCGACCGTGAGCTCGACGTGCCGCCCCCTCGAGAGCCCGCCCCGGCGCATCTCCGCACACAAATCCTCGAGGAACCACTTCAGGTCGATTTCCTGCAGGCTCTCGGACTCGTACAAGCGTCGGTGGAGCGTCGCGAGCGCATTGATGCGGCTGCGCGCTTCGGCGAACGCTTCCTCCGCCCGCTGATCGCGGATGCGCCGCGCGTGCAGATTGAGCAGGCTCATCACGAGCTGCAGGTTGTTCTTCACCCGATGGTGGATCTCGCGCACGAGAATCTCTTTCTGCGCCAGCGATTCGCGCAGCTCCGCCTCGCGCGCTGAGATCAAGTCCGCCATGCGCGAGAAGGTCTCGCCGAGGCTGCGAATCTCCGCCGGTGCGGCGCTGACGCGCTCCGGGCGCACGTTGTGCCGCCCGGCGGCGTAGGCCGAGGTGATGCGCTCGAGATACGTGATCCAGCGCACCACCAAATGCTCGATTCCGAACCAGACGACCGCGATCGCGAGCCCCCACATGAGGAGCGGCGTGAACACGCCCCAGGCGACTTGCAGAGCGAGCGGGCCGATCGCAGTGAGAACCGGCGTGCCGAGTACGACGAAAATGCGTCCGCCGAGCAGCGGACTGATCGTGTACAGACGCCACGTGCCATCGTGGCCACGAGCCCGGAAGGTGCGCGTTTGCGCACCCTCCACTGGTTGATTGCGCAACTGCTCGAGGATGAGCTCCCTGCGTGGAAGCGGCGACTTGGCCGGCGAGCGCTCGGTCTCGCCCGTGATGACTTCACCCGTGCCGTCCAGCAAGGCGAAGGCCGCATCATCTGCTTCGCCGCTGTCCTGGTAACGTCGTGCCAGCCAGTCGAGGCCAATGAACAGCGCCACCGACCCCTGGATCAGGCCTTCCTTGTCGATGAGCGGCACGGCCGTGGCGATCCCCCACTTGCCGAGCCAGCGGCTCACGAGCAAGTCGCTCACGACGAAGCTGTTGCCGCTCATGATGTCGCGGAACCAGGCTCGGTCGTCGACGCGCACGATGCTGCGCATCGGGCCGGAGGCACAAGTCAGAACGCCTTCTGTGTTGACGACCATCGCGCCTTCGTATTGATCGAGGCCGCCGATCGCACGCTGCAGGGCGCGCCGGCAAGCAAGGCCGGTTCCCGCGCGCACATCCGGGTGAGCCGCGAGGCTCGTGAGGATCTCGCGCGAGGCGGCGATCATCCCCACTTCCTCGCTCGCCGAAAGCTGCGCGGCCTGCGCCAGGTTCTGCTCCAGGATGCGCATGCTGCTGTTGAAGCTCGAGATCGCCTGCAGCACGGCGAGGGCGCCGGGCGCCAGCATGGCGATGCCTACGATCAGGACCAGTCTCGGACGCACGCCCGCGTGGCGTCCGAACCAGGATCGGGGCGCGGCTGAGGGTTTCGGGCTCTTCAAGGCATGCACCCCGTGGCCAGGCGGAGCGGGACGCGTGGGGCGGGCGCGTCAGGCTCCTCCGGTCGTCGGCGCGCGCAGCTTCTCCGGATCGCCCATCGACTCGACGACCGGCACGGCTTCGGTGACTTGCGCCGCGTCCTCTCCCAGCAACTCGACCAGGCGATCACGGGCCCGCGCGATCCGACTCTTGATCGTACCCACGGCCACCTGGCAGACGTCCGCCGCCTCTTCATACGACAGCCCGGTGGCGCACACCAGGATCAACGCCTCGCGCTGATCGACCGGCAGGTGCTGCAAGGCGCGGCTCAAATCGCGCAAATGCAGCTTTGCGTCGTGGTCGGGCGAGATGGCCACCTGCGCCGCGCACACGCCTTCCGGATCCTCGATCTCGAACTTGCGATGTCGGAGCTCGGAGTAATAGCAGTTGCGCAGGATCGTGAAGAGCCACGCCTTCAGATTGCTGCCGGACTGGAACTGCTCGCGATTGGTCCAGGCTTTGAGCACCGTATCCTGCACTAGATCGTCGGCACGGGCGGGATCGCCGCACAACGAGCGCCCGAAGGCGCGCAACGCGGGCAACAATTCGGTGACTTGCTCGAGAAAGAGATCCTGGCCGGCCATGGGCTGCTCCGGGGGGGCGGGAGACGGACGCGCGCGAAGCGCCCCGTCAGGCCCCCCGCTCCTTCTCTTCCAGCTGTTTGAGCAGCTTCTTGAACTCCTCGGGCACGGGCTCGTCCATGACGTCGGCGAACATGCGGCGCAGGCGATTGCTGAGCCAGTCGGGCACTTGCTCGGCTGCGCTGGCCGCCGTGGTTTCGGCCGGCTCGCTGGGGCTTAGTTTCTCGCTCATGAGCATGGATGGACTCGACCCGCCGTCGGCAGCTGCCGACACGAGGAATCATTAGTCGAATCCGAACGTTCCGCGATTGCAAAAGTTCCAGTCGTCCCGGAACCTTCCTCCCATCTCGCACATAGTAGTACGCAACTCAGCTTGCGCGCCAACGCCGCGCGCGACGATAACCACACCCGAGGAGTCGCTTCCATGGCCCTAGCCCACGCTATCGCCGAACATCTCCCGTACCTGCGCCGGTATGCCCGCGCCCTGTGTGGGACCCAGAAGAGCGGCGATGCCTATGTGCGGGCCTGCCTGGAGGCGATCGTGGCCGATCCGTCGGTCCTCGGAGAGCCGGTGTCGGCGCGGGTGGGCCTGTATCGCCTGTTTCACAAGCTCTGGGACAGCGCCAACCTCGAATCGCGGGGGCTCGCGAGCTCGACCAGGCAGGGCGGCGTCGAAAAGCGCCTCGGTGAGCTCACCCCGGCCCGGCGGCAAGCGCTGCTCCTCACTGCGATGGAAGGCTTCAACACCGCCGACACCGCGCGCATTCTCGGCGTCGGCGAGGAGCAGGTGAAACAGATGGTCGCGCAGGCGGTGCGCGAGATCTCCAATCAGGCGAGCACCAAGGTGCTCATCATCGAGGACGAGCCCATCATCTCGCTCGACCTGCAAAGTATCGTGCGGGAAATGGGTCATACGGTCGCCGCGATCGCCACGACGCGGGATGAAGCGGTGCGGGCCGCCCGCAAGACCGAGCCGGGCCTCGTGCTGGCGGACATCAAGCTGGCGGATGGCTCCTCGGGGATCGATGCTGTCCGGCAGATCCTGAGCGAGCTGGACGTGCCGATCGTGTTCATCACGGCGTATCCGGAACGGTTGCTCACGGGTGAGCGGCCCGAACCGACCTTCCTCGTGACCAAGCCATTCGTGCCCGAGACGGTGCGCGTGGCGGTGAGTCAGGCCCTTCTGTTTACCTGAAGCGCTCAGATGCGAGGCCGGCCACGCAGCGCACCGGCCACCAGCGCTACCAGCGTCAGTACGAGAAAGATAAAGAACAGCACTTTCGCGATACCAGCCGTCGCGCCGGCCACAGTAGTGAATCCGAGCACGGCCGAGATGATCGCGACGATGAAGAACGTCAGCGCCCACGACAACATAGCGTCTCCTCCAGGCGTCAGGTGACCGCCCACGCAGGCCCCGCTGTCGGCGCACCGTCCTGTACATTGATGCAACGCATGACGTCCGGCCGGGTTCCGGGCGGGGTCTGCCCCACCCGGCCCTCCCGCGCAAGCGGGCGAGGGAAAAAACAGCGCGGACGCGGCCCGCCGGATCCCAGGGTGTTACCCATGTCCTCGAACATGTGTCACCCATCTCTCCGGTCCATACGCAGGGTGGGGGTTTGTGGGAACGCCGCGAGCGCGTGCTAGCCCGGAAAATTCGCGAAGGAACGTGAATGGCTGAAGAGCAAAAGCCCCGTCTGTGATAGAAACGGCTTTAGCACAAGCACTTCCATCACATCAGAGGCTTTTGCGTGCGCGACGATACCACAGGACAGTCTGTTCTGTTTCCGGAGCTGTTTGGCAAGAAGCTGGTGGCGAAGTTTGACCAGCGGCAAGGCAGCTCGGATGGTGGAGCGATTCTGCTGAAGGCGGCCGATGAGCGGTTGGGGTTGAGCGCAGCTCTGGCTGGGAGCCTGAGGGACCGGCGCCAGCCGGGCAAGATCGAGCACACCGTTCATGAGCTGTTGAGTCAGCGGCTGTATGCGATCGCCTGCGGGTATGAGGACTGCAACGATGCGGCGCGCCTGGCGAGCGATCCGGTGCATCGGCTGCTCGCGCGTGGTGAGGCTTCGGCGCAGGCACTGCTGGCTTCGCAGTCGACACTCTCGAGATTTGAGAACGCGGCGGATCGAGCCTCTTTGTATCAGATGAGCGTGGCGCTCGCGGCGTGTGTGATCGAGCGACATCGCAAGCGCTTGGGCTCGCGCAAGATCCGGCACGTGCGGATTGATCTGGACCCCACCGACGACCCGACCCACGGCGCACAGCAGCTCAGCTTCTTCAACGGACACTACGACAGCTGGTGCTATCTGCCGATGGCCGGGTTTGTCACCTTCAACGGGGAACCCGATCAATATCTGTTCTGCTACGTGCTGCGCCCGGGCAATGCCCCGGCCCGGGCCGGGGCGATCGGGATTCTCTCGCGCATCATCGAGCGGGTGCGCGAGGCCTTTCCCAAGGCGCGCATTCTGGTGCGCCTGGATGGAGGCTTTGCCGGTCCGGCGTTGTTGAATTTCCTGGACGACAGCGACGTCGATTACCTGGTCGGGATGGCTGAAAACAAGGTGCTGGCGCGCCGCGCCCGGCGGCGGATGGGTCGCGCGCGGCGGCTCTCCAGAAGAAGAAACAAGACGGCAAACGTCTTCGGCGAGACCCGCTATGCCGCCCGCAGCTGGAAGAAGCGCACGCGGCGTGTCCTGATCAAGGCCGAGGTGGTGCGCGCGCCGGGCAAGGCGCCCAAGGACAACGCCCGCTTTGTCGTGACCAACCTCAGGCAATCGCCGCGATATCTGTACAAGCGCGTCTACTGCGGCCGCGGCGACATCGAGAACAGAATAAAGGAACTGCACCACGGACTGCAGATCGACCGCACCAGTTGCACGAGCTTTCTGGCCAACCAGCTGCGCGTGCTGATCACGGCGGCTGCGTACGTGTTGATGCAGGAAGTCAGGCTCGCCGCCAAAGGAACCTCCTGCGAGCGCGCGCAGGTGAGTACCCTGCGGGATCGGCTGATCAAACTGGGTGCCTGGATCGAGACGTCCGTACGACGCATCGTGCTGCATTTGCCGAAAAACACACCGCATCGCTGCGAGTGGCAGCGTATCGCACGCTCGCTGGGCGCAGTTCCCGCCTGACAGCCCTCTGTGCGACGCCACGCGCGCATCGGAGCCGCTCTCCGAGGCCTGCGCTCGCCCGCGCGAGCCCCTCTCTGCCAACTCCCGCCGTCTGCCACCTCTGCCGCACCTCTCAGGAGCCCTATCCGCAGGATATAGTCATCAGAGTCCCGATCTCGGATCCTCCGATCACGTCACGCAGCAAGGCAACGTCGGGCTTCATGCATAAAGCAGGCTAGATTCTCGACTGAACCCCCATTTCTCTTCCGGCGGGCACTCGAGATGCATACAGCAGCGAGCGTAATGAAAGCAGGCTCAGCGATCCTCGTGCTCGGACTCTCCGCGCTCGCCTGGGCATCTTCGGCGCAGGCCGACGACGAAGTGCTGGATGAAGAAAGCGTGAAGGCGCTGGAAGTGAAGTGCGAGGAAGCGCGCGAGGCCAGGATCAAGCCGCTGCGTGAAGCGGAGATTCAGAAGTGCATCGTCGAGCAGCGCAAAGACCCTGGTTACTGCCGACGCTACTGGCGTGACTACGGGGCCGCCGTTCGCCTCCCGAACGGCAAATTCCGCCCGAGACTGTTCGACGACCTGCCGGAATGCGTCGCCGCGTTCGAAGCGCGCCGCAAGCTCAATCTGCAAGGGAAGTGAGCGCGCCCCCGAAAACCGGGCTCGCCGGCACACTCAGCGCAGAAACTCCTCGATGATCCGGGCGACCTGCCCGGGCTGCTCGTGATGCAGCATGTGCCCCGCGCCGGGGATCTCGATGGACGTGACGGTACGAAAGAGCTCCCGTAAGCGAGCATCATCGACCTCGCCCGCCAGTCGCTTCGTCAGCTCCGATTCCTGCCCTTTCACGATCAGCACCGGAGCCGTGATCGCGCGCCAGCACGCTTCCGCCTGCTCACGTTGATACAGCACCGGGTTGGTTCGCTTGTGCTTCGGATCCGCGAGGAGCTCGACACGTCCGTCCTCCCGCTCGCGCGCCCATGAGCGGGCGATGAATTCGAGGCGATCCGATGGCGTACGCGGGTTGCGCCGCGCCAGAACGCTGATGAATTGCTCGAAGCTGTCATACACGGCGAACTCGACGCCCCGCTTGACCTGATCGAGCCACTCTGCGTAACGCGCGGGCGCCTGGTCCGGCTTGGTGCGCGTCAGGCCCAGACCTTCGAGGCTCACGACACGGCGCACACGCGTCGGACGGACACCCGCATAAAGCAGCGCGATGTTGCCTCCCATGCTGTGCCCGACGAGGTCGATCGGGGCGTCCGGCGACAACTCATCCGCCAGAGCATCGACGTCCGCCAGATAGTCCGGGAACCAGTAGCCGTCCTGAGGCCGCTCGGAGCGACCGAATCCACGCAGGTCGACGGCGAAATACGTGCGCTCGCGAGGAGAATGATCGACAACGAATTGCCACGTCGCACCAGTGTCGCCCCAGCCGTGAAGCAGCAGCACGGGCGCATGATCGAGCCCGGCCCAGCGATAAGTCTGAAATTCGAGGCCGCGGAGCCTCACTCTTTCCAGTTGAGGGATACGTTGCGCCGTGTAAGGCACAGTCGGAGAAGGAAGGGTGAGTAAAACGCCGCCCGTCAGTTGACGGGCGGCGAGGTTGGATCGACGTTATTGTGGTACGCGAACCACGCTGGTGCCAGCGCGGCGCGAACGCCTCTTCTTTCTTGCGGGGCTGCGGCGGGCCGCCTTTCTCTTGGCAGTCTTTCTCTTCGCGACCTTGCGCCGTGCCGTCTTTCTCTTCGCGCTCTTGCGCTTGGAGCTTTTCGCCCGCTTCTTCTTTGTTGCCATGATGGCCTCCGGGTTAGTCCCACTTTCGACAGTCATAAGACCCGACCGTCGTACGGCCGGGGCCGGCGCCACCGGCCATCACCGGTTGCACCGCGCTCATTATTACACGTCAGCGCCCGAGTGATGCATGATTGCGGCCGATGAACGCTCGCAACGATCCCGCTGCCGCCATCATCGAGCATGCTCGCTCGCTCGAGCCTCGAGCGCGTGATGAATATGTGCGGCGCGCGTGCGGGGCCGACGAGACGCTGCTTTCACGCGTCATGCTCGCACTCGGCGAGACATCCTCGCAAGGGTTCTGGGACGAAGTGGCGGCGGGTGAAAGCGACCTGCGCGAATGGTCGACCTCGCTCGAGGGCGAGCGGATCGGCGCTTATGTGCTGACGCGCAAGCTCGGCTCGGGCGGCATGGGCGATGTGTATCTCGCAGAGCGGGCCGACAACGAGTACCAGCAGCGCGTCGCCATCAAGCTGGTGCGCAGCGGCGTCTTCTCGCGCCAGGTTCAGGGACGCTTGCGCATGGAGCGGCAGATCCTCGCTACGCTCCAGCATCCGAACATCGCTCGTCTTCTGGATGGCGGGCGCACCCCTGATGGCACGCCCTATCTCGTGATGGAGCACATCGAGGGCGAGCCGATCGACGCGTACTGCGACCGGCTGGGGCTCTCGATCGAGGAGCGCCTGAAGCTCGTGCGCACGGTGTGCTCGGCCGTTCATTACGCTCACCAGAACCTGATCGTCCACCGGGACCTGAAGCCCAACAACATCCTCATCACGCGCGAGGGCGTGCCCAAGCTCCTCGATTTCGGCATCGCGAAGCTCCTCGACACCCGGCAAACCGCGCAGACGCTGGCGCTCACCCATTACGAGTACCGGGTCATGACGCCCGCGCACGCAAGCCCAGAGCAGGTTCGTGGAGATGTCATCACGACCGCCAGCGACATCTACGTGCTCGGCGTATTGCTGTACGAGCTGCTGACGGGACGCCGGCCCTTTCAGCTCATCGGCGCCAGCCTCATCGACGTGGAGCGCATCGTTTGCGAGCAGGAGCCGCTTGCCCCCAGCGCCATGGTGCGGGAGACGCTCGAGAGCAGCCCGGAGCTCGCCGCCGACATCGCCGCCCGCCGGGCGACCACGCCCGCGCGCCTTGCCAAGCAACTGCGCGGGGACCTCGACAGCATCGTGCAGATGGCGATGCGCAAGGATCCCGACAGGCGCTACAGCTCTGCAGAGCAACTCGCCGCCGATCTCGAGCGGCATCTGAGCGGCAAGCCGGTGCTTGCCACGAGGGACACGTGGATCTACCGCACGCGTAAGTTCGTCACCCGGCACGCGATTGCCGTGACGGCCTCCGCCGCCGCTGTAGCCGCGCTCGCCACTTTCGCCACTATCACGTTCGTTCAAGCGCAGCGCATCGCGTTCGAGCGCGATGTCGCCCAGGCCGAGCGCACGCGTGCCGAGCAAGTCTCTTCGTTTCTCGTCGAGCTGTTCGAGCTTTCCGATCCATCGCACAGTCGAGGCAATCAGGTCACCGCGCGCGAGCTTCTCGATATCGGCGCCCGCCGCGTGAGCCTGGGTCTGAAGGACCAACCGGAGACGCGCGCGACGCTGCTCAGGACGATAGGCACTGTGTACCAGAGCCTCGGCTTGTATGCCGACTCGACGCAGCTTTTGGAAGAGGCGTTGCAATCCCGCGTGCGAATCCACGGGCCTCGCCACAAGGAAGTCGCGGCTACGCTCGCGGCGCTCGGCAAAGCGTATTGCGAGCAGGGCGACCTGGATCGATGCGAGGCCCGGCTCGACGAGGCGCTCGGCATGCAGCGGGAGCTCCTCGGCGAAGGAACGATCGAGATGGCGCCGACGCTCATGTTGCAGGCGCGCCTGGCCCAGCTGCGAGGCGACCTCGACACCGCCGAGCGTCATTATGAGGCGAGCCTCGACCTGTATCGCCGCCATGGACGCGAGCGCACGCCCGATGCCGCCTCGGTCATGGACGAGCTCGGCGGGCTCTACTCCTACAAGGGAGAGTACTCGCGCGCCGAGACCCTCTATCGCGCGGCGCTCGACATCGATCGGCAGGCGCTCGGCAACGATCACCCGTACGTCGGCATGCACGTGCAGAATCTCGCGGTGGCATTGCACCTGGCGGGCAAGCTCCAGGAGGCCGAGCCGCTTTACGCCGAGTCGCTGCAGATCCTCGAAAAAGTGCTGGGCGAGCGTCATCCGCAAACGCTCGATGCCGCGGCGAACTATGGTCGTTTTCTGCATCGGCGCGGCGATCTCAAGCGCGCCGGGCAGGTGCTCGAGCGGGTGGTGAAGCTCGATCGGCAGGCGCGTGGCGAGCGCCATGCCTATGTCGCGCATGACCTCGTGAGCCTGGGTCTGCTCAGGCTCGACCTGCTGCGCGCCAGCGAGGCAGAACGGGATTTCCGCGCCGCCCTCGACATCTACGCTGAGACCTTGCCCGCCGAGCATCCTTTCGTGGCCTCGGCCCTCACCGGGCTCGGGCGCGCACAGCTCGAACAGGGACGTCTGAGCGAAGCGGAGCAGACGCTCAGGCGCGCCATCGACATGGCGAGCCAATTGCTCCCTGGCGACAGCCCGCAGCTCGCCAGCGCCCGCGCGAGCCTCGGCCGCGTGCTGCTCGCTCAACGCCAGACGCTCGAAGCCGCGCCGCTCCTGCGCGAAAGCTATCCCGTTCTCGTGAAAGCGCACGGCCGGGATGCGCTCATCACCCGGCGCGCACGCGAAGCACTGAAACTGCTCGGCGAGAGCACGCTTGCGGACGAATAATCGCTCGCTTGCTCGTCAGCGGCCTCCCAGGAACATGCGGTACGCGGGGTTGTCGGTTTCCTCGACGTACACGTACTTCAGCTCCCGCACGTGCAGCTCGAAATCGACGCTTTCCTCAGGGGGAACCTGCACGCCCGCCAGCACGCGGCCATAGTCCGAGCCGTGATTGCGGTAGTGGAACAGCGTGATGTTCCATTGCGTCCCGATGGCCTTCAGGAACTTGAGCAACGCGCCGGGCCGCTCGGGGAACTCGAAGCGGAACAGGCGCTCGTGCTCGATCTGGGGAGCGTGCCCGCCGACCATGTAGCGCACGTGGAGCTTCGCCATCTCGTTGTCGCTCATGTCCACGACCGGATAGCCCGCGTGCCTGAGCGAGTCGATCACCGCTTCCTTCTCCTTGCGTCCTTCCGAAAGCGCGAGGCCGACGAAGAGCTGAGCGAGGCTCCCGTCGCTGTAGCGATAATTGAACTCGGTGACGCTGCGCCGGCCGAGCACTTCGCAGAACTGCAGGAAGCTCCCCTTGCGCTCGGGAATCTGCACGGACACGAGCGCTTCGCGCTGGCCGCCGATGTCGGCGCGTTCGGCGACGTGCCGCAGCCGGTCAAAGTTGATGTTGGCGCCCGTGTTGACCGAGACGAACGTGCGACCCTTGCATTGCTCGCGAGCAACGTAGCGCTTGATGCCGGCCACCGAGAGCGCGCCGGCTGGCTCCACGATCGTGCGGTTCTCCTCGAAGATGTCCTGGATCGCCGCGCAGATTTCATCCGTCGTCACGGTGACGATCTCGTCGACGTACTGGCGTGCGAGGCGGAACGTCTCCTCTCCCACCCGCCGCACCGCTACGCCGTCGGCGAAAATGCCCACGCGATCGAGCGTCACTCGCTTGCCTGCCTGCAACGAGCGGTACATCGAATCGGCATCCTCGGGCTCCACGCCGATCACCTTGATCCTCGGGAACAGATCCTTCACGTAGGCGCCGATGCCGGCGATCAGCCCGCCGCCCCCGACCGCAACGAAGATCGCGTCGATCTGTTCTCCCGGGTGCTGGCGCAGGACCTCCATGCCGACGGTGCCCTGCCCGGCGATGACGTCGGGATCATCGAAGGGATGAATGAACGTCAGTTGCCGCTCGCGCGCGAGCATCAGCGCGTGCTCGTAAGCCTGATCGTAATCATCTCCGTGCAGGACGGCTTCTCCGCCCAGGTCTATGACCGCCTGCACTTTGATTTGAGGCGTGGTCTGCGGCATGACGATCGTGGCCGGAATGCCGCGATGCCTCGCGGCCATCGCCACACCCTGCGCATGATTCCCGGCGGACGCACAGATCACGCCACGCCTGGCCACCGCATCCGAGAGGTGCGCGATCTTGTTGTACGCGCCCCTGAGCTTGAAGGAGAAGACAGGCTGCAGATCCTCGCGCTTGAAGAGGATCTGATTGCCGAGCCGGCGGCTCAAGCGTGGCGCCTGCTCGAGCGGCGTCTCGACCGCGAGATCGTAGACGCGCGCCTTGAGGATGCGTTCCAAGTAGTCGTTGAACATCGGGGCCGGAACCTGTGTCGTTGTTTGGAGCCATACCGCGCGCGCCGCACCGATCGAGCGCACGCGTTCGCATGGCGCGCTGTCGAGGAGAAGGGGCGGGACTGCCGCCCATTACGGTAGCAGGAAAGGGTCGGGACGGTCTGCCTCGTCGCACGCTCGCGGGTCTCGAACCTCCAGATGCGACTCGATTTGCCGCCCGGTCCTGCGATAATCGCGGCCACATTTTCCGGTGGCTACCACTCGATGACCGATTCCACTCCCGCATTCACCCGCCGCGAGCTCCTTGCTGCCGGCCTCGGCGTCGGCGCCATGGCCACGCTTCCCGCCGCTGCCCAGCTTCCCAACATGCCGACCTCCTCGCGCGAGCTGTGGCTATGGGTTCGCAGCCAGCCGGTGTTCGACCAGCACCTCGCCTATCTCGATGTCGCAAGCGCCGGCCCGACGCTGCGTGCCTCGATGGCGGCGGAGTATCGCGCCCGCGAGACGCAGAGCCTGGGAGTGGCGAGCGTGCGGGACGAGCAGTGGACCAGCGAGACCGAACGCCTGACCGGGCAGTTCGCGAGCTTTCTCGGGTGCGAGGCAGATGAGCTGCTCTTCACGCGCGGCGCCGGTGAGGCGATCTCCACAGTGGCCGCAGGCCTCGATCTCGCCGCTGGCGATGAAGTCATCACGACCACCCGAGAGCATCCGGCCGCGATCAGCCCCTGGCTCGTGCTGGCGCGACGGCGCGGTATCGTCGTCAAGCAAGTCGAGCTGCCCGCGCCATTGAGTGGGCCCGAGCAGGCGCTCGGGCTGCTGGCCGGCGCGGTCACCGAGCGGACGAAGGTGCTCGCCTTCTCCCACGTTCAATACGCCGACGGCGCACTGCTACCGGTGCGGGAGCTCTGCTCACTCGCCCGCCAACGCAACATCATCACCGTCGTCGATGGAGCGCAGGCCATCGGCATGCTCGAGGTCTCGCTGAGCGAGCTTGGTTGCGATTTCTACGCCTGCGCCTTCCACAAGTGGTTGAACGGCAGTCGCGGCACGGGCGCGTTGTATGTACGGCGCGAGATGCTCGACCGACTCTGGCCGAGCGAGCCACGCGGCATCGATACTTCTCCTCCGCTCGTCACGCCGACGCGCTCTGTGGGTCACGCTGACGCACCGGCCACCTTGCACAAGCTGGGAACGATCATTCCGTACGCATGGCCTGCGCTGCGCGGCGTCGAAGCGGCGCTGGAGTTTCAAAAGCAGGTGGGCAGAGCCAAGATCGAGGCACGCGTGCGCGAGCTCGCGATCTATGCGCGCCTGCGCTTGCAGCAATTGTCGGGCGTGGAGATCCTGACGCCGGCGCGACCTGGTCTGTGGGCGGGAATCGTGACGTTCCGCGTGCCTGGTCGCTCTGCGACCGATCTCGCCGCCTCACTCGCCCGCACGCATCGTGTGCATGTTCGGGACCTGCAATGGCCCGGCTCGGAGGGCGCGCTCCGAGCCTCGCTGCACATCCTCAACTCGCACGACGATATCGACAAGCTCGTGTCGGCCTTGCAGCAGGCGTTGCGTTGAATCGCGGGCAGATCGTTCGTCGAAGATCGACCGGATCCATCCAGAGGGTCGCTTGGAGCTGTCGTATTTCATGGTCACGGGGAGCCTGAGCGGGCTCCTCAGCGTGCTCATGCACTCGGTCATCCGGTCGGCCGTCGAGACGATTTACCCGGCCGCCCGGGATGCCGAGTCGCGCCTGCCCCTTTCCGAGGCGCTGCTGCACATGCTGTGCGGTGCAGGGCTCGGATTGCTGTTCTGGTTGAGCTGGGGCCTGGCCGCGATCGTTACCGTGGCCTGGTGGGTGCGCGGCCTGTCCTTCGGCATTCTCTGCTGGATCGCTTTCAGCGTACCAGTGATCCTTGGCTTTGCCCGCGCAGGCGAGCTTTCACTACGTTCGGCTGCACTGCTTGCGACGCGCTGGGGCACGACGTGCCTGATCGCAGCGCTCGCCTGCGCCTGGAGCTGGGAGAACTCGCTCTGAGACTCTTCCACGCGGCCGCGAGAATCGGGCCGCGTGGTGGCAAGCAGAAGCCTGAGACGGGCTGCTCGCTGAATTCTCTCGTCAGCGGTCGTAGAACTCGCGCGCAATCGCAGCGAAGCGCTGCGGAGCGGCGCTCAGGAAGCCCTGACCATAGTCCGACACGTCCAGCATCGCGCCTTGCGGGAGCACCGCACGAACGCGAGAGGCCTGCTCTGCGGACTCGTCGCGCAAGCGCAGCACCAGGGTTGGTTGACGCATCAGCGTGAAGCGCTCGAGAGGCTGATAGTCGGCCGCCGCGGCCAGCAACTTCTGGCCCTGCGGCCCGGCGCGAAGCCGATCGCCAAAATCCTCCGCGAGCGCGCTGGTCGGGACGCCGGGGCCGCGACGCTCGAGCGTACGCTGCCATTCCTCCACGACGTCGCTTCCATCCTCGCGAGAGCCGAGCGCCTCGGCGCTCTGTAGCAACGTCACCTTGTCATTCGAGCCGCTTGAGGGCACGCCCCACAGCATCACGCGTCGGACTTGCTGAGGACGGGCGATGGCGAGCTCGGCGGCGATCAGCGTTCCCGCCTGGAAACCGAACACGTCGACCGATCGCAGCCGCAGGCTGTCGATGAAATCACCGATCGCGCCCGCGATGTCCGCGATCTGTGCGCGATTGCCGGCAGCATCAGAGGAGCCGTGTCCCGGCAGATCCGGCGCGTAAACGCTGCGGTCGTGACCCAGCTCCCGCAAGATCGGTGAGAACGAGCGCCCCGAGCCGCCAGCATGGTGCAAGCAGATCAGAGGCGTGCGCTCGTCGAAACCGCCGCCTGACGGATAGGCCGTCCAGATGTGCATTTGACCGAAGCGGCATTCAGCATACGAGCGCCGCACGTGGACGACGGCGGGCTGAGGCAAAGGCAGGCGATTGCGGTGTTTGGCGTGGATCACTGGTAACCCCTCTCACGCGCGCCGGTCAGCACCCGTGGGCAAGCGTGACATATGCTGAGGACGGCCGGCATGCGTAAGTAACGACGGCGCGCAGTTTACGGAGCGGCGCATTCCAATAAATGGATGCACTTCTCAGGTTGCACAGCAGGGCCGGCGCGCTCGGCTACACTACCGCGCCGTTGCCAGGATTTTTCAAGGCCTGCCCGGGCCTTGCAGTGAGGTGATGATGATCGGCAGTCAGCGTCATAAGCACAAATCGGCAGTGCCTGCAGGGCTCGCGCTCGCAATCGCATTGCTCGCGACAGCGCTCTCGCCCGCCGCCTCGAGCGAGCCGTATACGGCCGAAGCGATGTGGGGGCTCAAGCGGCTCGCGGATCCGGCGATCTCTCCGGACGGCCGGCTCGCGGTGGTGGCGGTCACGAGCTTCGACGTGGCGAAGAATGAGTCTGAGACAGACCTGTGGCTCGTGCCGACCAAGCCCGGAAAAGCGCGCCAGCTCACGAGCGGCCCGGGCGACGATGGGTCGCCCGCGTGGAGCCCGGACGGCGAGCTGATCGCTTTCGTCTCGAAGCGCGGCGAGGACAAGGAGCCGCAGCTTTATGTCATTCCCGTCGATGGCGGTGAGGCCCGGCGCATCACCAACGTGCCGACCGGTGTGATGGCGCCGAAGTGGTTCCCCGACTCGCGCCGTGTCGCATTCCTCTCGCGCGTGTGGCCCGACGCGAAGAGCTGGGCCGAAATGGCTGAGCGGGTGAAGCAGCGCGAGGAGTCGAAGATGACGGCCCGCGTCTGGGAGAAAGCGCCGATCGCGTATTGGGATCGTTTCCTCGACGATCGCGAGACGCACGTCTATTCGGTCTCGATCGACGGGGACGAGCCTCGGCCCCTGACGGTCGGAACGGGCCTCAAGCTCGATGTGGCCGACCCCGATGCCGGCGCTTATGACATCTCGCCCGACGGGCTCGAGCTCGCCGTCGCCGCCGACGTGGACACGAGCGGCGTCGACTCCAATTTCGACATCTTCCTGCTGTCGCTCGAAGGCGGCGAGCCGCGCAACATCACGAGCGACAATCCGGCGCACGACATCGATCCCAAGTACAGTCCCGACGGCCGACGGCTCGCGTTTCGCCGGCAGACGATCAAGCACTTCTACGCCGATCGCGCGCAGCTCATGTTGTTCGATCGCCGCAGCTCCGAGCTGCGCTCGCTCACCGAGCAGTGGGACAGGAGCGCCGACGGGCTCGTGTGGGCACCCGACTCCGATGCGCTCTTCGGCTCGATCGATGACGCCGGCACTCGCCGCATCTATCGCTTCGATGTCTCCGGTGGCGCGCCCCGGGCCATCACGCGCGAGCACAGCTTCGGCTCGCTTGCGGTGGCTGGCAGCGGGCCGGTGATCGTGGCGCTGCGCCAGAGCTTCACCGAACCGCCGACGCTCGTGAGCGTGATCGCACGCACCGGCGCAGCGACGAAGCTGACAGATTTCAATGACGCGGCACTCGCTCGCCTCACTCAGGGGCGCGCCGAAAGCGTCACGTACAAGGGCGCCAATGACGAAGACGTCCAGATGTGGATCGTCTATCCGCCGGACTTCACGCCCGACCGAAAATGGCCGCTTTACCTGCTTCTGCACGGCGGTCCTCACAACGCGCAGACCGACGGCTATCAGTGGCGCTGGAACGCGCAGGTCTTCGCGAACTGGGGCTACGTCACCGCGTGGCATAACTTCCATGGCTCGAGCGGCTTCGGGCAAGCCTGGGCCGATTCGATCACGAAGGAATGGGCGGAGCTTCCCTACCAGGACACGATCAAGGCAGCCGAATGGTTCGCCGCGCAGCCCTGGATCGACGCCGATCGCATGGCCGCAGGCGGCGGCAGCTATGGCGGATACCTGGCGACGGTGCTCCTCGGGCGTCCGCATCCCTTCAAGACGCTGGTCGCGCACGCCGCGGTGTTCAATCTCTACACGCAGTACGCGAGCGATGGCGGTGCGAGCAAGGATCGCTACAGCGAGTATTGGGAGGATTTCGAGCGCGTGCGGCGCAACTCACCGCACATGAATGCGGCGAATTTCAACACGCCGACGCTCATCATCCACGGCCAGAAGGACTTGCGCGTGCCGGTCAATCACGGCTTCGAGCTGTTCAACATCCTGCAGAACCGCGGCGTGCCGAGCAAGCTCGTGTACTTCCCGGACGAGAATCACTGGGTGCTCAAGCCCCAGAACTCGATCTTCTGGTATGAAACCAAGCGCCAGTGGCTCGAGCGTTACGTTCGTCCGGGTCCGGGGCCCATGCTGCCGAGCCCGACGAGCGAGGCTACGACACCAAGCACGGACCCCGCGCAACAGGCGCGAAAATCGAATCCACAGAGCCGGGCCGATGAAATGAACGGGAGCAGGCGATGAACCGACGCGAGGTGCTGAAGATGGCAACTGCAGCCGCGGCGACGGCTTTCGCCGGCGCTCGAGCCGAGACACCGGCCAAACGGCTCAAGGTGCTGATCCTGGGTGGGACAGGGTTCATCGGGCCACACTTCGTGCGTAGCCTGAAGGGCGCGGGACACGAGATCACCTTGTTCAATCGCGGTCGGCGCAACCCGGATCTCTTCCCGGATGTAGAGACCCTGATCGGCGATCGCAACGGCCGGCTCGAGGCGCTCGAGGGTCGCCGCTGGGACATCGTGATCGACAACTCCGGGTACTTTCCCGCCCAGGTCGCGGCGAGCGCGGGGTTGCTCAAGGACCGAGTCCGCCATTACATCTACATTTCCAGCATCTCGGCTTACGCGAGCTTCACGACCGTCGGGATCGACGAGGACCATGCGCTCGCCGAGCTCGAAGACCCGAACGTCCAGGAGATCACGGGCGAAACCTACGGTGGATTGAAAGCCGCGTGCGAGCGCGAGGTCGAGAAGACGTTCGGCTCGCGGCAAACCGTGATTCGTCCTTCCTATATCGTCGGCCCCGGAGACCCGACGGATCGATTCACATACTGGCCGGTGCGCGTCGCCCGGGGCGGGCGCATGCTGGCGCCCGGCACGCCGCGCGATCCGATTCAGTTCATCGATGTGCGCGATCTGGCGGACTTCATGCGCCTGTGCGTGGAACGGCAGATCGCGGGGAGATACAACCTGTGCACGCCGCCCGGCGCGGTAACGATGGGTGAGTTGCTCGAGACGAGCAAGCGCGTGTCCGGCTCGGATGCCACGTTCGTCTGGGCACCGGAGTCGTTCGTTGCCGCTCACAAGCTCCTCGAAAGCGGTGAGATCCCCATCTGGTCCCCGCCTTCGGGCAAAGAGGCCGGCATCGCCCTCGTCAGCTCGGCACGCGCGGTGGCGCAAGGGCTGCGCTTCCGCGATCTGGAAACGACCGTGCGCGATACTCTCGCCTGGCACGAGCAGCGACCCGCCGAGCACAAGGCGAAGCTCCGCGCCGGCCTCGCTCCGGAACGAGAAGCGGAGCTGTTGAAGCTGCTCGGCTGAGCCCGAGCGGCGCTGTAGATTCCGGGCGCGGAGCGCGTCATCTTTACACTGCGGTTCGTCCTGCTGGACGCGCGAGCGCACGGGCATGAGGATACGGCTTTCGCGGTTGCGACGGAGACTCCCATGAGGAAGCCGATCATTCGCGACGTTTCATCCAGCACCATGCTGGCCTGCGCGCTCGCTCTCACTCTGGCCGGATGCGAGCGAGGGGCTGAGATCGTGCGCTCGCCCTCCTCCGACGAGATGGCGTGGGCGCGCGCCGCCCTGGAGCGCAATCCTGAGCTCGAGGTGATCGCAAGCGATACCGACAGCGCAGTGATCACCGTCCGCATGCGCGGCAGTGGCGAGGTCCAGGCGCTCAAGCTCGATGAGCTGGTCGCTGGCCCCGTGTCGCAATTCAGCGCAGCGGCCAGGCAACCTTCTGCAGCGCCGGCTTCGGGCGACGCTCAGCCGGGCCCGGCGCCTCAGCCCGCTGCACCAGCCCCTTCAACGCGCGAACAAGCGGCGCCTCCGAGCGCCAGCACCCCGCCTTCATCTGAGACGTCTTCGCGCGAGACACGCGATCAGCAGCAGGGGCGCGAGCGCCTCGCCTCCCGTCCGAGCGGTGCCGAGCCTGCGACAGGAGTGCCCGGCTACACGATCGAGCGAGAGAACGGGCAACTGCGCGTGAGCGGCCCTGGCGTAAGCATCGTGAGCTCTGGAATTCAGGCGTCTGCCGAAGAGCGGGAGCGCAGCAGCACGCCCGCCTCCGAGCCGATCATTTGCGAAGGTCCGCGCATGTTGCACCTGGACGCACGCACGATGTACGTCGATGGAGATGCGATCATCGCGCGCGGAGGTTGCGAGCTGCACATCACCAACAGCCGCATCGTTGCCTCCGGCACCGGGCTCGTCGTGGAAGATGCAACCGTGCACGTTTCGAACAGCTATATAGAAGGAGCGCAAGGCGCGTTCGAAGCCTCCGATCGCGCCCGGCTGTTCGTTCGCGGCTCGACATTCGAAGGCGTGCCGCGCCGGACCGATTTGGCCATGGTGACGGACCAGGGCGGCAACCGCTGGCAGTGACTGTTCGCGGTCCCGGATTCGGGCCAGCCTCGCAAGGCGGCGACCGATTGCGAGGGTTCATGAAGCTCCTGGATGAGCGACGGACTGGCTTGCGCGCTCACGGCGCGCTCGGCAACCTTCGCCCATGACCAGATGGCACATAGCCGGCCTGATCCTGCTCGCGATCGCCATCGCATCGCCCGTGCTGTGGACAGCGCTCTCGCCGAACCCACCGCCGGCAGCGAGCGCGCCCGCGGTCGTTCGCGAGACTTTCGATCCATCGAAGGCTCTCGACCTCACCGTTCGCAGCAAAGCGCAAGGGGAGAATGACGCGCCGTCGGCACAATGGCTCGAGCGGGAGCTGAGGCACGTTTTGAATCGAGCAAAAATGCGCATCGTCGCCGCGGACGCGCACGAGGCGAATCCCTTCACGCTGCGCGTCGATCTGTCGGAGGATTCGCGCAACGCCCGGCTGGTGCTGCTGTCACCCGACGGGTTCATCGAACGCGAGGAGACGCTCGAGCTCGACGACGAAACCCGGCTCGGCACGATCAGCGCGCTCGCGGCCCGATTGCCCAGGTTTCTCGGTCGCGCCGAAGATTGGACGCCCCTCATCGGCACGAACGTCCCGAGCGCGTACGACGTTTATCTCGACGACACTCTGGAGTTATTCGGGCCACGGGCCTACGGGCTGACGCGCCCGAGCCCCTCTCGACAGCTTACGCACACGATCGAACGGCTCGAGCGGCTCGTTCGCACTCAGCCGCGCTTTGCACGAGCGTGGGCCGCGCTTGCAGGGAGTTATCTCGGTCTCGGGGGACAGGATGCACGCTCGCTCATCGAGCTGGCCGAAAGCAGCGCGCAGCGCGCGCTCACCCTGGATGAAGAGCTGGCGCAGGCGCATGCGATCCTCGGGCTGGTGCACTCCAGGCGAGGTGAGTGGATCGCTGCGCGTGAGCAGCTCGATCGCGCGTTGAGCCTCGATGCCAGCGAGGCGGCGGCGCTCGAAGGCCTCGGTTGCCTGCTGGTCGATGCCGGTCAGTACACTGCCGCCAGGCCCGTGCTCGGTCGGGCGATTGCGCTGCAGCCGCAGAACAATGGCGCGCGCGAGTGTCTGGCCTACATCGAAGTCTCGACTGCAAGCGCGACGGCGACGACGACGGATGAAGTCGTTTCACCAGCGGCGGCGCGGGTGCGTGCAGTTGGCGCAATATTGAACGGCGATCCTGCATCGGCTCACGCGCTGCTCAGCGCCTCGCTCGACCGGCGAAGCTTCCGCAACTGGGCGGCGCCGATGCTCGAAGGCGCAGCGAGCAGGCGCCGGATTCCCGATGCCTTGCGAGCCATCACGCTCGCAGCAAACGAAGATCAAATCGATCCGTGGACTGAAATCCTCTGCGGCCTGGCGCTCGAGCAAGACGAGTTCGTTTTCAACCGCATGCTGCGGCTGCAACGTCGGGGGGAAGCGATCCCGTTCCGCATTCTGTGGCTGTCGCAAGCTGCCTCCTTGCGAAAGCATCCTCGATTCGAGGATCTGGTCAGTGCATCGACGCTGCCCACCTTCTGGCAGGAGTACGGTCCGCCCGACATTTGCGCGAGCGACCCTTCGGTCTTTGGCTGTCAGCTCTCGAGCAGAAAGAAGCCCCACCCGGGCTCGCGCGCGACTTCGCGCCTCGGAAGCTGAGGAAGCAAAGCCGCTTCCCTTGAGGGGCCTGCGCACCGATCCGGTCGGCAGTCCTCGAGCTGAAGCTCTCGCCGCGCCGGAAATGGAGCGGATTCCGGCGCGAGCGTCGTCTCCGGCTCCGCAGTGCAGAAGTCGCCTACGCTGCGGAATCGAGCGACACCCTGCCCGATTCCGAACGAGCATAAGGGCTCCAACGAACTCGGGCGCCTCTCGCTGGCGGACTATAATGCCTGCCCCCGCCGATCGATGTCGTTCGTTCGACCCACGCCGCAGCAACCGACCGGGCTGCGGATCGCGCCGGCGGGCCGGTTCCTTCCACTCGCAAGCATTCAACGGGAGATGCGCTGATGGCGGCAATCAATGCGGTGACCGATCTCGACCTCGATGGCGACATCGCCGTCCTGACGATCAACTCGCCGCCGGTAAACGCGCTCTCGCACCAGGTTCGCGACGGTATCGTCAAAGCCATGCAGCAGGCGATCGCCAACGATGCCGTCAAAGCCGTGGTGCTCATCTGCGAAGGAAAGACGTTCATCGCCGGAGCGGACATCACCGAGTTCGGCAAGCCGCCGCAGCCGCCGAGCCTTCAGGACGTGGAAGACTCGGTCGAGAGCTCACCGAAGCCGGTGATCGCAGCGATTCATGGCACCGCCCTCGGCGGAGGGCTCGAAGTAGCTTTGTGCTGCCACTATCGGATCGCCGTGCCTTCTGCCAAGTGCGGCCTGCCTGAGGTTCACCTGGGGCTGCTGCCGGGTGCGGGCGGTACGCAGCGCTTGCCCCGCATCGTCGGACCGGAGCGCGCGCTCGAGCTGATCACTTCGGGTCAGCACATCGATGCCAGGAGCGCGCACGCTGCCGGCCTTTTCGATGAGCTCGCGCCGGAAGGCGAGCTGCGCCCGAGCGCGATCGCCCTCGCGCGTAAGGTCGTCGCCGAGAAGCGCCCGCTCAAGAAAGTGCGGGACCTGAACGAGAAGGTCGAGGCGGCGCGCGGTAAGCCGGAGATTTTCGAGAGCTTCCGCAAAGCCAACGCCCGCAAGTTCCGCGGTTTCATCGCTCCCGAGTACATCATCCGCGCAATCGAAGCGGCCGTGAATCTGCCCTTCGACGAAGGTCTCGAGCTCGAGCGCAAGCTCTTCCTCGAGCTGATGGAGGGAACGCAGTCGGCGGCGCAGCGCTACGTGTTCTTCGCCGAGCGCCAGGTGTGGAAGATTCCGGACGTGCCCGAGAGCACGCCCACCCTGGCGATCAGGAAAGTCGGCGTCGTCGGTGCGGGCACGATGGGCGGCGGGATCTCCATGAACTTCGCCAACATCGGCATTCCGGTGACGATCGTCGAGGCGAAGCAGGAAGCGCTCGATCGCGGTCTCGGCGTGATCCGCCGCAACTACGAGAACAGCGCCAAGCGCGGCAAGCTGACGAGCGAGGACGTCGAGCGGCGCATGAGCTTGCTCAAAGGCTCGCTCGCGTACGAAGACCTCGCGGACTGCGATCTCGTCATCGAGGCCGTGTTCGAGAACATGGACGTGAAGAAGGAGGTGTTCGGCAAGCTCGATCGCATCGTCAAGCAAGGCGCGATCCTCGCCTCGAACACCTCGTACCTCAACATCAACGAGATCGCTGCGGCGACCAGCCGTCCCGAGTGGGTGCTCGGCATGCACTTCTTCTCGCCAGCCAACGTGATGCGACTGGTCGAAGTGGTCCGCGGCGAGCGCACCTCCAAAGAGGTCATCGCCACCGCGATGCAGCTTGCGAAGCGCATCGGCAAGATCGCGGTCCTGGTCGGCGTATGCCACGGCTTCGTCGGCAATCGCATGCTCGCCGCCCGGCAGGCGCAGGCCCAGGCGATGCTGATGGAAGGCGCGATGCCGTGGGACATCGACAAAGTGATCTACGACTTCGGCCTGCCCATGGGCCCGTTCGCGATGGCGGACCTGGCGGGTCTCGACATCGGCTGGAGCCGCGAGACCTCCAGAAGCTCGACCGTACGGGAAGTGCTGTGCGAGATGGACAGGCGCGGACAGAAGACCGGCGCCGGCTTCTACGACTACGACGAGCAGCGCAACGCCAGGCCTTCCCCGGTCACCGAGAAGATCATCAAGGACTTCGTGGCGAAGGCCGGCACGCAGCCTAGAAAAATCTCCGAGCAGGAGATCCTCGAGCGCTGCATCTACCCGATGATCAACGAGGGCGCGAAGATCCTGGAGGAGAAAATCGCGCTCAGGCCCTCGGACATCGACATCGTCTGGATCAACGGGTACGGCTGGCCCGCCTATCGCGGCGGCCCGATGTTCTACGCCGATACGATCGGCCTGAAGACGGTGGTCGCGAAGCTCGAGGAGCACGCGCCAAAGCTCGGCGCCGGATTCAGCATTTCGCCGCTTCTGAAGGAGCTCGCCTCACGAGGCAAGCGGTTCCAGGACCTGGGCAAGCGCTGAGCATGAGTCAGCCTCTTTCAGGAAAGAACCGAAGACCCGGATGCAACGTTCACTGAGATCCTCCTCGCGGCCGAGCAATGCTCGAGCGCGAGGCGGGGTCCACTCACCGCCGGAGCCCGCTCATGCGTGAAGCAGTCATCGTTTCCACCGCGCGCACCCCGATCGGCAAAGCCTATCGCGGCGCGTTCAACAACACTCAGGGCCAGGAGCTCATCGGCCACGCGATCGCCGAGGCGGTGAAACGCGCCGCGATCGATCCGGCTGAGATCGACGACGTGATCGTCGGCTGTGCGCTCCAGCAAGGCTCGACCGGCGGCAACATCGCAAGACAAGGCTTGCTGCGCGCCGGTCTTCCGGTCACCGTGCCCGGAATGTCCATCGATCGCCAGTGCTCCTCCGGGCTCATGGCCATCGCGACCGCGGCCAAGCAGATCGTGCACGACGGGATGGAGATCGCGATCGGCGGCGGAGTCGAATCGATCTCGCTGGTGCAGAACGACAAGATGAACCGTTACCGCGCCGCAGACCCGTGGCTCGTGGAGCACATCCCGCAGATCTACATGGCGATGATCGAGACGGCCGAGATCGTGGCAGAGCGCTACGGAGTGAGCCGCGAAGCGCAGGACGAGTACGCCTTGCAGTCGCAGAAGCGCACGGCCGAAGCGCAGGCCGAAGGCCGCTATGACGCGGAGATCGCGCCGCTCACCTCGATCATGATCGTCACCGACAAGGAAACGGGAGCGACCTCCGAAAAAGAGGTCACGCTCAAGCTCGACGAAGGCAACCGGCCGAACACGACTCTCGAGGCCCTGCAAGCCTTGCAGCCCGTGTTCAAGGGTGGCCAACGCATCAAGGAAGGTCGTTACATCACTGCCGGCAACGCGTCTCAGCTCTCCGACGGCGCGGCCGCGCTCGTGCTGATGGAAGCTAAGCAAGCCGAGAGACGCGGCTTGAAGGCGCTCGGCGCGTATCGCGGCATGGCGGTGGCAGCGTGCGATCCGGACGAGATGGGCATCGGCCCGGTGTTCGCCGTGCCGAAGCTCCTCAAGCAGCACGGGCTCGAGATGGATGACATCGGCATTTGGGAGCTGAACGAGGCGTTCGCGAGCCAGGTGCTCTACATCCGCGACAAGCTCGGCATTCCAAACGAATTGCTGAATGTCTCGGGCGGGGCGATCGCCATCGGCCATCCCTACGGGATGTCCGGAGCGCGCATGACGGGGCACCTGCTGATCGAAGGCAAGCGCCGGGGCGCCCGCTACGGCATCGTCACGATGTGCGTCGGTGGCGGCATGGGCGCCGCCGGATTGTTCGAAATCTTCTGAGCGCGTCGGCGCGGCCGCCTGATGGAGGCGGCCGCTTCGTTTCTAGAACATTTCCGAAGCGTCGGGCGTGCGGATCACGCCGCCACCATTGCGCGAGGGAATGTGCTCGCCGGTGATCATCGCGTCGTACGCCTGACCCGGGCCCACCATCGGGTAGACGCCCGCATCCGGATCGATCATCACTTCGAGGAACGCCGGGCCCTTGAACGACACGAACTCCTCGATGACGCGCTCCAGATCCTCCTTGCGCTCGAGCCGCACGGCGTAGGGGAACCCGTCGGCCTCGGCGGCCTTGATGAAGTCCTTCTTGTGCAGCGACTTGTCACTCGCGGACAGGCGCCCTTTGAAGAAGAGCTTCTGCCACTGCTTGACCATGCCGTCACCGCAGTTGTTGAGCACCACGATCTTGATCGGCAGGTCATAGGTCGTGACGGTCTCGAGCTCCCCGAGGTTCATGCGGATGCTCCCGTCGCCATCGACGTCCACGACCAGACGCTCGGGATGCGCGAACTGCGCGCCGATGGCCGCCGGCAGGCCGAAACCCATCGTGCCCATGCTGCCGGAAGTGAGCCACAGCCGCGGCTGCTTGAAATCGAAATACTGTGCAGCCCACATCTGATGCTGGCCGACGCCGGTGGTGATGATGGCCTCGCCGCGCGTCAAACGGTTGATCGCCTCGATCACCTCGTAGGGCTGGATGAGCTTGCTCTTGCGATCGTAGTTCATCGCGTAGACGCGCTTGAGCTCGGCGCAGTGCTCGTGCCAGGCCGACCAGTCGCGCGTGAAGCCGATGCGGCGGCCATACGCCCGCAAGGTGCGCAGCGCCTCCGGCAGCATGCCGACGTGCGACCAACTCACCGGCTTCACTTTGTCGATCTCGGAGGCGTCGATGTCGATCTGCGCGATGTGCCTGGCGTTGGGCGCGAATCTGGCCGGATTGCCGGCGACCCGATCGTCGAAGCGCGCGCCGAGTGCGATCAGGAAATCGCAATCGTCGACTGCGTAGTTGGCGAACGCCGCGCCATGCATGCCGAGCATGCGCATCGACAGGGGATGAGTCGTATCGAACGCACCGAGGCCCATGAGCGTCGTGACGACGGGAATGCGATGCTCGATCGCGAACTCGCGCAACGCTCCCGAAGCCCCCGATTGCACCACGCCGCCACCAGCGTAGATGAGCGGGCGCTGCGCTTGCCCGAGCATGGTGTAGAAGTCGGCGCACTGCGCGTCGGAGAGCGCACTGCGCAGCAAGCGATTCATCCTGTGCCGGTATCCGGCCACGGGCAGGCGGCTCGTGCCATGGAACGGCCCGCGCCAGTTCTGCACGTCTTTGGGAATGTCGACGACGACCGGCCCCGGACGGCCGGTGCGCGCGATCTCGAATGCAGTGCGCACCGTCGCTTCGAGCTTGGCCGGATCGGTGACGAGCAGCACGTGCTTGGCGACCGACCCCATGATGCTCGCGACCGGCGCCTCCTGGAACGCATCGCTCCCGATCGCCCCCGTCGGCACTTGCCCGCAGATGACCACGATCGGAATCGAATCGGCCATGCAGTCCCGCACGGGAGTGACGGTGTTCGTTGCGCCCGGGCCCGAGGTCACGAGGCACACGCCCACTTTGCCGCTGGCGCGCGCGTAGCCTGCGGCCATGAACCCGGCGCCCTGCTCGTTCGCCGGCACAATGAGCCGCATCGGCGGCCTGCCGACTCGGGCGGCTTCCTGGTTGTACACGAAGATCGCGTCGTAGGTGGGCAGAATCGCCCCGCCGCTGTAGCCGAATACGATCTCGACGCCCTCGTCCGCGAGCACCTGGACGATGATCTCGGCCCCCGTCATGAGCGGCTTCGCTCCATGATCGGCGGCAGGGAGGGCGGCGTGACCTTCTTTCACGGCTGCAACGATTCCAAACGGCTGAACACGAAGACCCGCCCTGAGGGGCGGGTGCTGGAGAGCCGGCGGGCACAGGGCCCACCAGCCCATGTTCGAGCCTAGCAGCCCCCCGCGCGCCAGTCTAATTGCTTGTATACGGGATCGCGGGCCATCCCTTATGCTTGAGCGCTTCGAACGTCCCGGGTCGAACGCCGAGATGACCGTCATCACGCCCTCTCCGGAGGATTGGAACAGCCCCGCACCCAAGGCGGCCGCAGGCATGTCCGTGCACAAGCGACACATCGTGTCCATCCTGTTGCAGAACGAAGTCGGCGCGCTCACCCGGGTAGCGAGCCTGTTCTCGAGCCGCGGCTACAACATCGAGTCCCTGAGCGTCGCGCCGACGGATGATCCGACCGTCTCGCGCCTGACGCTGGTAACGACCGGGACCGACGCGGTCATTCACCAGATCGTCAATCAGTCCTTGAAGCTCATCGACGTGGTCAACGTCGATGACGTGACGAGGGATCAGCACTTCGAGCGCGAGCTCCTGTTGCTCAAGCTCCGGATTCCGCCGGGGCAGCTCCCCTCGCTCACGCGCTCGGTGCAGAAGGCCGGGGGCAAGGTGCTGTCCGACGACCCGGAAAGCTTCACCGTCGAGCTGACCGACAGCGAAGCGCAGATCAACCGCTTCATCGCGGAGGCGGGAGATCTGGGCGAGGTGCTCGAAGTGGTGCGTAGCGGTGCGCTCGCCATGCGGCGCGGAGCGATGACGCTTCGCGGTTGAGAAACCTTCGATCAGTTCCCGCGCGGGCTCAGGGCTCGAGGACAGTGGAGCCCGTGGTGCGTCTCGCTTCGAGATCGGCGTGCGCGCGAGCGACTTCCCTCAAAGGATAGGTCTGCCCTATCTGCACACGCACGATGCCGCGAGTGACGACATCGAACAGCTCGTTGGCAGCCCGGGTCAAGGTGCTGCGCGTAGGCACGTAATCGAACAGCGTCGGACGAGTGAGGAAGAGCGAGCCGCGCCGGCTGAGCTCGAGCGGCGCGAAGGGCGGGACGGGCCCGGAAGAGTTTCCGAAAGTCGCCATCAGCCCGCGCTTGCGCAGGGTGTCGAGCGAGCCGGTGAACGTGTCCTTCCCCACCGAATCGTAGACGACGTCGACTCCCTTCCCTTTCGTCAGGCTGCGGGCCTGGGTCACCCAGTCCTCGTCGTACAGGAACACATGGTCGGCGCCCAAGCCTCGCACGAGCTCCGCTTTCGCTTGCGAGCCGACGGTGGCAATGACTTTGGCTCCCAAATGCTTCGCCCACTGCACCGCGATCGAGCCGACTCCGCCCGCCGCAGCATGGATCAGCAGGACTTCGCCCTTGCGCACGCGATGCACCTGCCGCAAGAGGGTTTGTACGGTGAGCCCCTTGAGCATGATCGCGGCCGCCATGCGATCGTCGATCGCGTCCGGTAGCGGCACGAGCAGATCGGCGGGCACGAGTCGTACGTCGCAGTAAGCGCCTGACTTGCCGGTTGCGTAGGCGACGCGCTGACCGACCTGGACGTGTTTGACGCGCGTGCCGACAGCTTCGACAACGCCTGCGGCTTCGCGGCCCAGCGTCAGAGGCAACTCGGATTTGTAGAGCCCGGTGCGCTCGTAGACGTCGATGAAATTCAGCCCGATGGCGGTATGCCGCACCCGCACTTCGTTCGGCCCGGGCTCGCCCACTTCCACGGGCGTCTCGCGCAAAACTTCCGGGCCGCCCAACTCATGAACCTGGATTGCGTAAGCCATGCATCCAGTCTAAAGGATCGTACGTGCGGGTCGAACGCACCCGGGCCGCCCGCGCGCGCAAACTTGGACGAAGGGTGCGGCGACTCGCGATTCAGAGCGCTTGATCGTCCGTCTCGCCCGTGCGGATCCTGAGCACGCGCTCGAGATCGGTAATGAAGATCTTGCCGTCGCCGACCTTGCCCGTCTTGGCCGCGCCGATGATCGCCTCGACGACCTGATCGACGAGGTCGTCCTTTACCGCCACCTCGATGCGGGTCTTCGGCACGAAATCGACGACGTACTCGGCGCCCCGGTAGAGCTCGGTATGGCCCCGCTGGCGGCCGAATCCCTTCACCTCCGTGACCGTCATGCCGGACACGCCTATTTCGGAGAGCGCGGCCCGGACGTCGTCGAGTTTGAACGGCTTGATGATTGCGCTGATGAGTTTCATTCCCCGTGGCTCCTGTCTCGCGAGCTTCGCGCGAGCCGATCGATCGGCCCGGTCTGTTTGCCCTGATGCGAGCGCCGATACCTTAGCACTAGTGCGGCGTGGCCTTGCAATGCACGTTCCATGCCCACGAGCCCTTGAGCAATCGGGTGCGCTCTTTCCGGAAATTTATCGTCCGGAGGCGTCGCGACGGACGCTCGGCCGCACCACCGCCGCGCGGCTCGAACGCTCGATCGCCCTAAACTGGTGCGTCGCTGCAAAGCTGCTTCGATGGGCCGCGCGCTCGCATATCGGGCCCGCATCAATCGAGCCGCTTGTGGAACCGAAGCGTCACGACGGTGAGCGCGACGGCGATGAAGACCAGAAGCTTGTAGAGCGGTACTTGCAGCTCCATCAGCCCGGCGCCGCGCAGCACGATGCCGCGCACGAGATCGACAAAATGCGTAAGCGGCAGCACCTGCGCGAGGGCGCGCGCGGCTTCGGGCATGCCGTCGAACGGGAAGACGAAACCCGAGAGCAGGATCGAGGGCAGCAGGACGAAAAAGGCCATCTGGAATGCCTGCATCTGCGTCTGGGCGAACGTCGAGGCGAGCAGGCCCAAGGCCAGAGTCGCCCCGATGAACAGGAGCGCCGCCACGTACATGGTCCACAAGCTCCCGTTGATCGGCACATCGAACAGCCAGACGCCGAGCGCCAGCACGAGCGTGGTCTGCAGCAAACCGATGAAGACGTACGGAACGAGCTTGCCGACCATCAGCTCGAAAGAGCTCACTGGGGTGGTGATGAGCAGCTCCAGGTTTCCCCGCTCGCGCTCGCGCACAATCGCAACCGCCGTGAACAGCATCATCGTCATGCTCAAAATCACGCCGATGAGCGCCGGGACGATCTGCACGGCGGTGCGCTTTTCCGGGTTGTACTCGGTTCGCACCTCGAAGATCGATTGCGGCGTGCGATAGATGCCGGCGCGTCCCGGCAGCGGCATGTTGGAAAACGCGCGCGCGACGTTCTCGATGGTCGGCTCGCTTCCGTCCACGAGGAGCTGCGCGAGCGGACGGGTTTGATCCAGGCGGCGGCGCTCGAAGTCAGGCGGGATGTAGACGCCAATGGCGATCTCCCCGGCGCGCAGGAGGCTCCGCAGCTCCGGCACCGAAGCGGTGTAGCGCTCGATGTCGATCACTCCGCTGGCCTGCATCTCCGCAACGAGCGCACGCGAAGCGCTGGTGCCGGCCTCGTCAACCACTGCGGCGCTCAATCCGCGCACGTCGAAGTTGATCGCGTAGCCGAAGAGCAGCATCTGGATCAACGGAATGCCCACGATCATGCCGAACGTCAGGCGATCCCTGCGCAGCTGACGGACTTCCTTGCTGGCGATGGCGAGGATTCGGGGCAGCATGATCATGAATGACCCTCGGCCGCTGCGGGCGGCTGCCGCCCGAACGTCGGCTGTGCATCGCCGTTACTGTTGAACCCGGTGGCCGCGACGAACACGTCCTCGAGACTCGGCCGAACGCGCTCGACCGATGCCTCGACATGCTGACGCGCCAGCAGAGCTCGCACCGTTGCTTCCGGCTCCACCTCCTCGCGCGACAAGAGCGCATGCAGGCGCGTTCCGAGCTGGGCCACGCTCTTCACGAACGCCTGTCCTTCCAATGCACGTCGCGCCGCGCGCGCGTCGGCGGCTTCGATCTCGATCACGGTCGCATCGATGGTTTCGATCAGGTGTCGAGGCGAGCCTTCGGCGACGAGCCGGCCGCGATCGAGAATCGCAAGCCCGTGGCAACGCTCCGCCTCATCCATGTAATGCGTGGAAACGAGGATCGTGGTGCCGCGATCGGCGAGCTCGAACAGGCTTTCCCAGAAATCGCGACGGCTCTGAGGATCGACGGCGCTCGTCGGCTCATCCAGCAACAGCAATTGCGGCTCGTGCAACGTCGCGGCAGCGAGCGCCAGACGCTGCTTCTGACCGCCGCTCAAAGTGCCCGCTCGTTGAGCCCGGCGATCCTCGAGGTGATACTCGCGCAAGCGAGCCTTGATCCGTGCTGTGCGCTCGGAGCTGCTCAGGCCGAAGATGCGACCCAGGAAATCGAGATTCTCTTCGACGCTCAGGTCCTCCCACAGGGAAAAGCGCTGCGTCATGTAGCCGATCTCGTAACGCAACCGTTCCGCCTCTTGGGGCACTGGACGGCCGAGGACGGTGCATTCGCCGCTCGTCGGCCTGAGCAGGCCGCACAACATCCGGATCGTCGTCGATTTACCCGAGCCGTTCGGGCCGAGAAAGCCGTAGATTTGCGCCCGCGGAATGTCGAGGCTCACCCCGTCGACTGCGGTGAGCTTCCCAAAGCGACGCGTCAGCCCTCGCGCTGTGATGGCCGGACCGGCCGTGTCGCTCGACGCGCTCATTCTTCTTCACCGAGCATGACCTGCACGGGAAGGCCGGTGGGAATGTCTGCCGCTGCCTCAGGAGCAAGATCGATCTCAGCGAGATAGCTGAGCCGTGACCGGTCCTCCTGCGTGAGTGCGTAATACGGTGTGAACGCCGCATCAGCCGAGACGAAGCGCACTACGCCCTCGAGCGGCTCTGCGCGACCGTCGACACGCACTTGCACGTGCGTCCCTGGCTGGAACTCCAGGCGCCTCGGCTCCGGAATGTAGACACGAGCGTACGGAACGCCGTCGGCCAACATGACGATGACCGGCGCGCCGGCGACCGGACGCTCTCCGAGCTTGTACGGAATGGCCTCGATCCTGCCCGCGCGCGGAGCCTTCACGGTATAGCGCTCGGCGCTCGTCTCGAGCTCGAGCAACTGAGCCTTGGCCTCCTCGAGCGCCGCTTCGGCCTGCTCGACTTCTTCGACGCGCGTGCCCTCGAGCAGCAGTTGCAATCGTGCCGCCGCCTGCTTTCGTGCACCGATTGCGTTGTCGCGCCGCGCGCGTTGCTGATCGAGAGCGGATTGGCTGAGAAGCTTGCGCGTGACCAGATCTTCGATGCGACGATATTCGTTCGACTGCGTCTCGAGCTCGCTCTCGGCCGCTTCGAGCGCGGCCCGGGCTTCCATGATCTCCTGCGCGCGCGGTCCGCTCACCAGCTCTCGAAGCCGCTCTTCAGCGCGCCTTACGGTCGCTTCGGCCCCATCGAGCCGCGCCTGCATCGCTCCGAGCTGCTGACGCAGCAGCACCTGGCCGGGCTCGACGGCTTGGCCTTCCGTCACTGCGATCTCGATGATGGGTTCATCGGATTCGGCGATGAGCTCCAAACGGTCCCGCTCGAGCGTGCCCAGAACCTGTCCGTCGTAGTCATTGCTGCACGCCGCCAGCAGCATGCCGATGGCCATGAGTGCGGTCGCCGCCATGCGTGGGCTCATGAGCGATTCTCGATGCCGTGAAGAAAGATTTTCACCGTGTGCGCGATGAACCGCTCGAGCTCCTCGCCCTCGAGCTTGATGCCGAGCACTGGGCCGCTCACCGGACGCGAGAGGAACGGAAACAGGCACAGCGACAGGAGCGTGAGCGCCGCAAAGCGCGGCTCGATGTCTGGCCGGAAACGCCCGCTCGCCCGGCCGCGTTCGAGCAGCTCGATGACGAGCGGCGCCTGCTGCGAAGCGACATCGCGCACGAAGGTGCTGCGAAAGCGCCCCTTCTCCGCCAGCACTTCGTTCAACACGAACGTGGGGAGCCAGGGATTCTCGGCGATCGCGCGCATCTGCATGCCCATGAGCCGCGCCGGATCGGGCGAGGCGCCGGGCTCGGCCAGGGAGTCGACCAGGAGCGATCGCAGCGGCGCGATGACGCGCTCGATCATCGCGCGAAACAGACCCAGCTTGTTGCCGAAGTAGTAGTGGATCATTGCCGCCGTAGTGCCGGCGGAAGCGGCGATCTGACGCGCAGTGACGCGCTCGAATCCGTGCTTCAGGAACAGCTTTTGCGCCGCCTCGAGCAGCGCCGATCTTATGTCCGCCTCTTCATCGACCGGGGGGCGGCCGGGGCTGCGCGCGCGCCGACGACGCGAAGAGTGTGCGCCAGTGCTCATGGGCCTGCATATTAAACGTGTGTTTAATATTCGGCAAGCCCGACAGGGCTCGCCAAGAAAGAAGTGGAAAGAAATCCGACACTGCGTGAAGCGCATCGCGTCCCTGCAAGATAGGCACGTTTGTTCCTTGCCGCGCGGCCCGGCGTGTGTCAAAAAGCGTTCAACTTTCTGGAGGGGGCATGAGGGGTCGTCACGTCGTGAGCGCCGGCTGGTGGGGGTGCGTTGCATCCTTGTTTGCTCCAGCCATTGCCCTTGCGCTCGAAGCGGGAGGGAGCGCGCGAGTTCTCCATGCCGAAGCCGTCCGGCCGATTGCCTCCGATCCTGGCAGCGCCTCCCAAAAGACGAGCTCACCGCAAACGCGCCACTTGCGCTTCGATGCCTATGGCCGCCGCTTCGAAATCGCTCTCGAGCCGAACGCGCCGTTGAACGCGCAACTGAAGGCCGCTGCGGGCGACTCGCAGCTCGAGCTGTACCGCGGCGAGCTCGAGGGGCTGGCGGGCTCCTGGGTGAGGCTCGCAAGCAAGAACGGCGAGCTGAGCGGCATGATCTGGGACGGAACGGATCTGTATGTCGTCGAGCCCGCAGCCGAAGTAGCGCAGGCCCTGGTCGAACCCGAGCTTTCGCAAGCGACCGGCAACCTGATCTTCCGGCTCGAGGACACGCTGATCGACTCCGGTGCCGCAAGCTGCGCAACCGGGACGGACGGCGTGGCCCGCAAAGGCGATGAGGCGTTTCAATCGCTCCTGCACGAGCTCAAAGGCACCATGGTGAGCATGCAGGGGACCGAAGCCTGGCGAGGTCTCTCCCTTGCCGCTCTCGCCGACGCCTCGTTCCTGCAAAAGAGCGGCACTGCCTCCTCGGCGCGCGAGGCGATCCTCACTCGCCTCAACAATGTCGACGGCATCTTCAGCTCGCAGCTCGGCATCCGCATCAACGTCGGTGAGGTCTTCGTCCACGACGTCACCTCCGATCCGCTCTCGAGCGCTACCTCCCCGAGCTCGCTCCTGGCCGAGCTCGGCAGGCTCCGCAAGAGCTCCACTCAGCTACGCGCACATGGCCTGACTCATTTGTTCACCGGCCGGGATCTCGACGGAACCACGATAGGCATCGCGTATCTCGATACCCTGTGCGATGCCGAGTATGGGGCCGGGCTCACCGAAGCTCGCAGCGGCTGGCTCGACTCGCTGGTCGCCGCGCACGAGATCGGTCACAACTTCGGCGCCGACCATGACGGCGACCCGAACGGAAGCTGCTCCGACACTCCTGCGTCAGGCTACTTGATGGCCGCGGCCGTCACCGGGACGGACCAGTTTTCGCAGTGCAGCCTCAATCGCATGCGCGTGAGCGTTGAGCGCGCTTCGTGCATCACTGCACTTCCGCCCGCCAATGTGGCTATTTCCTCGCAGCTCCCGGAAGTACACGAGGCCGTGGGCACGTCGTTCGCCTGGAGCCTCGATGTGACCAATGCCGGCGGGCTCATCGCCCGAAATGTGCGCGCTGAGCTCAAGCTGCCGCCCGCCCTGGTAGTCGAAGACGCGTATGTGGTTGGCGGCTCCTGCACCAGCGGCGGCGGCATCGTGCAATGTTTGCTTGGCGATCTCGCAGGCGGCGCCTCGCGGCCCGTGAATCTCACGTTGCGGAGCGATGTGCTGGGCGTCAATTCCGTCTTTGCGCGCGTGTTCGCCGACAACGATTCGACCACCAGCGATAACAGCGGCGAAGGCCGCATCACGATCAATCCGGAAGCGGATCTCGAGCTCACCTTCGATGGGCCGGAATCGGCGCGCACCGACGCGGCCTTTGCTGTGCAGTTCTCGATCAGTAATCGTGCGCCGATCGAGGCTGCAGGAGTTCGCGTCACGATCGAGCTGCCGGCAGGCGTAAGCGTTCAAAGCGCCTCGCTTTCTGAAGCCGCGTGCACCACGACAACCGGACGGATCGAATGCTCGATCGGTGCGCTCGCCGCCGGAGCCACTATGAACGGCCAAGCCACGCTGATGGCCTCCTCCTCCGGCACGGCCGCTCTGCTCGCCACCGTCTCTGGCGACTACGTGGATCCGAACGGCGCCAACGATTCCGTCCAGCTCTCGATCCAGGTGAGCGGCAGCGCCCCGGCCACTTCGCAGGCCGCTACGGACGCAGGCGGCGGTGGGGGCGGCTCCATGAGCTGGCTGCTGCTCGGCCTCGCCGCATTGCGCGGGCTGCGCAGGAAGGCTGCTGGACGACCGACGTAGACGGCCGCAATCGGCCGGACTCGCCGCCCGACTCTGAAAAGCCCTCTCGCGCGGGCGCTCGCCCTGGCGCGACGGCTGTGATTTCCCGGCGACCCATCAGCTGCTTCACGCATGCCCCGACGCCCTTGAACCCCGCATACTGCGGCCGCATTGGTAGACGGCTTCGGAGACTGCCGTGCCTGAGTTCAAGGACTACTACGCCATCATGGGTGTGGCTCGCGATGCGAGTCAGGAGGAGATCAAGCGCGCCTATCGCCGGCTCGCGAGCAAATATCACCCCGACGTGAGCAAGGAAGCGAACGCCGAGGAGAAATTCAAGGAAGTGCAGGAAGCGTACGAAGTGCTGAAGGATCCGCAGCGGCGCGCCGCATACGATCAGCTCGGCACGGGCTGGCGCCCGGGAGAGGACTTCCGTCCGCCGCCGGATTGGGGCCGCGATTTCGAGTTCTCGACCTCCTCGTTCGGCGCTACGGACGACGGCGATTTCAGCGACTTCTTCTCGGCGCTGTTCGGCCAACGGAGCCCGTTCGGCACTCGTCGCGGTCGTCGCACCCGCGGCTTCGCCGCCGCCGGCGAGGATCATGTCGCGAAGATCCAGATCGACCTCGAGGATTCCTTCCGCGGGGGCACGCACACCATCGAGCTGAAATCCGCGCAACTCGGCGATGATGGGCGCCTGCAAGTCAGGCCGCGCACGCTGAAAGTGACGATCCCGCGCGGCGTCGTGGAAGGGCAGCGGATCCGGCTCGCTGGCCAGGGCAGCCCTGGAATCGGCGGTGGCCCACCGGGAGATTTGTACCTCGAGATCAGCTTCCGTCCGCATCCGTTGTTCCAGGTCGAAGGACGGGACGTCACGCTTACATTGCCGATCGCGCCGTGGGAGGCCGCGCTCGGCGCGACGATCCAGACGCCTACGCTGGCTGGTCCAGTGGAGCTCAAGATCCCGCCGAATTCCAGAGCGGGACAGAAGCTGCGCTTGAGAGGCCGGGGTCTGCCGGGCACGACGCCGGGCGATCAATATGTCGTGCTGAAAATCGTGCTGCCTCCGGCCGACACGGCCGAGGCGCGCGCGTTCTACGAGCAGATGCGGCAGAAGCTGCCGTTCAATCCCCGAAGCGAATGGTGAGCGGGCGCCCTCGCTGCTTGGAGGGTCTTTCAGTGCACGACTTCCGAGGAGTCGATCAACCAGGCGACCCGCCGCGGAATCGCGACGTCGAGATGCGACTTCTCGATGAAATCGATCGCACCCGCGCGAATGGCTGCCACCGCGGCGCTCACGTCCGCTTCCTCCCCTAACAGAATCACGGGCAGCCCGAGCTCGCTCGCCCTGAGCCTCTTGAGCAGATCAAAGCCCGACATGCCGGGAAGCTTTACGTCACTGATCACGCAGATCAGATCGTCCTCGCGCGCTGCCAGATAGCTCTCGGCGCTCTCGTAGTCGTGGACGTCCGCGTCGAGCGAGCTCAAGAGCGAACACAAGATCCGGCGGGTGGCCCCGTCGGCTTCTATCACTGCAACGCTGGGACGAGTGGACACGAAATCGATCGCAGCCGGAAAAAAGCGGCCACGGTCACCCTGCGAGGAAAGTCCGAGCCGCAGGGAGGATTGGGAGCGGTGGACTGGCCTGTGGACCGTGGTCGCATGGGCGGCATCTTTCGTCGGGCTGCCGCCGGCGAGGAATGCGCACTTGTACTTAAGCGTGAGCGAGGCATCAGGAATGAGCGAAAGCCTGATTTCGTAGCGCCACGGCCTCTTCGCGGCGCCCGCGACCCGTTTGCGGATAATCCGGCGCGAGCTACGTAATCCGACTCTCGGCCGTGCGGTCAGTGCTCACATCTGACCGACTTCGAGCACCATGCGGACCAGGTGCGCGAGCGAAGAAGCCTGCATTTTCTCCATGACGCGGGCACGATGGATCTCGACGGTGCGCTGGCTCAGCTTGAGATCGCCGGCGATCACCTTGTTGGCTTTGCCGTGCACGACGAGATCCAGCACCTCCCGCTCACGCGGAGTCAGCGTTTCCAGACGCCGCCGGATGTCGTTGCGCTCGCCGAGCGAGGCGCGGTTGCTCGCATCCTTCTCGAGCGCCTGATTGATGCGGTCGATGAGGTCCTGATCCCTGAACGGCTTCTGAATGAAATCCACGGCGCCTGCCTGCATCGCCTCGACCGCCATCGGCACATCGCCGTGACCGGTGATGAAGATGATCGGCAGGATCGAGTGCTTCTCGTTGAGCTTCTGCTGCAGCTCGAGGCCCGACATGCCCGGCATGCGGATATCGAGCACCAGGCACCCTGGCCTGTCCTCACCGTATGCTTCCAGAAACTCCTGCGCCGAGCCGTAAGTCTCGACCGCGTGGCCGACTGAGCGCAGCAACAGCTTGAGCGCGTCCCTCACGGCTGCATCGTCGTCGACGACGAACACCGTGGGACGAGTGTTGTTCGCATTGCCCCTCATTATTGATTAACTCCCTGCTGAGGCCGGAGCCGCCGGCAACGTGAAAAAGAAACGTGCACCACCGCCCGGATTGGCGCTGCACCAGAGCTTGCCGCCGTGCGCCCGCACGATCGAGCGGCTGATCGACAAGCCAAGGCCGGTCCCGCCGGGCTTGGTGGTGAAAAACGGATTGAACAGATCGGCCATGACCGCCGCGTCGAGCCCGACGCCCTGGTCGGCCACCATGAACTCGATGTCACCCTCCTCGTCGACGCGCGTGCGCAGCACGATCTCGCGCCGGGTCTCGGGCACTTCGAGCATGGCATCGATACTGTTGCGAACGAGGTTCAGGATCACCTGCTGGATCTGCACCGCGTCGGCCTGCACTTGCGGCGCTTCGGGCGCCGGCTCGAGCCTGATGCGCACGCCATGGTGGCGAGCATCTGTCTGCGCGAGCGTAAGCGCATCCTCGAGCAGTCGGTTCGCTTCGACCAGCTCGCGCCGCACTTCCCGATTCTTCACGAACGTTCGCAAGCGACGGATCACCTCGCCCGCGCGCAGCGCCTGCGAGCTGATGTGCTCGAGCGCCGCCGCGATCTCTTCTTTCGAAGCGTGCGCCGAGTTGAGAAGCCTCTGGCACGCTTGTGCGTACGTCGCGATCGCCGTAAGCGGCTGGTTCACCTCGTGCGCGATGCCCGCTGCCATCTCACCCATGGTCGATATGCGTCCGAAATGCGCTATGCGCTCCTGCATCTGTCGCGCTTCGTCCTCGGCGCGACGCCTGTCGGTGATGTCGTGCAGGGTGCCTACCTGGCGTAAAGCGCGTCCATCGGCGCTGCGTGTCGTTTGCGCAATGTGATGGACGTAGCGAAGCGAGCCGTCGGGATGAATCACCCGATATTCGATGTCCATCGCCCGGCCCGTTGTCTCGAGCTCCGTGCGTGCCTGCTGCCAGCGCGCACGATCGGCAGGATGAACCATCGTCTCGAGATATTCGTAGACGCCGATATAGGGCTCCCCATAGCGCCGGCCGAGAACACGGTACAGATGCGGGGACCAATAATCTTCGTATTTGCCGTCGTAGTGCACCACGTAATTGCCGAGATTCGCGATCTCCTGAGCAATCGTGAGCTGCGCCTCGCTTCGGCGCAGGGCTTCCTCGGCGTTACGACGGACGGTGATGTCTCGGATGAAACCGACGAAGCGCGGCGGGTCGGTCCCCTGCACGCGGCCGACAGCCAGCTCGGCAGCGAATTCGCTGCCGTCCCGACGCTTGGCGAGCAGCTCCCGGCCGATGCCGATGATGCGGGGCTCGCCGGCTTCGATGTAGTGGCGCAGGGAATCCTCGTGCTGGGAGCGGTACGGCTCGGGCAGCAGGATGTTGACCTTCTGGCCGATGACCTCCTGCTCGTTGTACCCGAACATTCGCTCGCCGGCGTGGTTGAGCAGCTCGATGCGCCCTTCGTGGTCGAACAGCACG
>DASVCI010000163.1:0-33426 GCA_036381695.1 Steroidobacteraceae bacterium | reverse complement strand
GCGGCGGTCTCATACTCGTAAATGCCGTGTTCGGCGCGGGGAAAGATGGCAATGTCGATGGGCTTGCCGCAGCTCGCCAGCATGTGCAGACGTCGAACCGTTTCCGTAATCGGTGCGTCCAGGTCATCTCCTCCCAGTATCCACAGTTGTGGAGTGTTCAACTTTCGCAGCACGGGCATCGGATCGTAGTAGAGCTCGAGGCCTGAGAAGAGCTTCGGCCCTTGCTCGCGCACTTGCGCCTCCGTCAGCTCCAACAGGAAGAACGTGACGTTGCCGTGCACGTGCCTGAACCAGGATTCGTTGCGATATTTGGCGCGCACCGCCTCGAGGCGGTCAAAGCCGCTTTGGAAATTGCTCGCCAGGACGGCTTCGGCTGCCGCGCCGATTTCCAGCGCCTTCGCGACGACATCCGGTCCGTAGCCCCGCCGCACCATGTCCAACTCGAGGGCGGCGCGATCTTCTTCGATCGGAGAGATCGCCAGCCCGTAGCCGACCATGACGAAATCCACGGGCTCCATCGTGGCGGCCAGCGGTGCTACCCAGCCGCCTTGGCTGGTTCCATAGTAGCCAACCCTGCCGGCGCGCGAACCGGCGAGCCGCCGCGCTTCCCGCAAGGCGGCGACGGCATCTTTCGCGAGCAAGGCGTAGTCATGCGTATAGTCTCCGGCGGACGCGCCCGTGCCGCGCTTGTCGTAAACGAACGTGCCGATGCCTTCGGACGGAAACATGCGCTGCAGCTCATAGTAGTCACGAGCCGAGAATTGCTCGGAGCCGTGGACGAGCACCACGATCGGCACCGGATTGGATCCCTTCGGCATGACGAGCCGGCCGGCCAACGTGATGCCTTCCGACTGAAAATCCGTTTCCGTGATATCGAATACGAGGCGTTTGCCTTTCAAGCCATCGAAGCGGATCTCGCCGGCCTCGCATTCCGAGAAGGTCACTTGCTTGCCATCGGGTCGCCCGGTCCAGCCGAGGGTGCTGCTCCAGCTTCCATCGGCGTTCCGGCTGAGACTGCCCGAGGTTCCATCCTTTCGACGCCATCGCAACCGGCCTTCGTCGCTCGGAGCGATGTCGACGTCGCTGCCATCGCTCAGCCTATAAATCCCGATCCGACAGTCGCCGCTCGTATCTGCGGCATTCGCTGTGACCTGCCATCCCAGGATGGTGCCTGCGCCCACGATCAGCGATCTGACAAAACATTTCACGCGCAACCCTCCAGGCATCGAGTCGCATTCGGACGCAACGCCATCGACTAAGGTTGCACTGGCCGCCCCGCCTTAGGGATTTGTGCTTCTGCTGTCTGGTCTTCTCGGCTCGCGGCTTCGCCGCCAGGTGGCCAGGAGTCGTATAGAGCGCCGTTGCTATCATGGGCGCCATTCCGTTCGGCCCATTCTGCCGCAGAAGGTAGCTATGCCCGGCAAGCACTGCCGTCCTCCGGAGCCGATGCTGGCCGCGCTCAGGCAGATCTTCGGCGACGATGTCGATCAGGTGCGGGTGATCGAACGATCTCTCTACGCACGCATGCACGTCGGCGCGCGTGCGACCACGCGGCGAAATCGGATTCTCCTGCGGGATCATGCCGAGACCTTCTGGTGCGATCCGGACCTCGTGCTGCACGAGTACTTCCACGTGCTCAGGCAGTGGCGCCCGCGTCGACTGACGATCTGGCGCTACCTCGTGGAGTGCCTCAGACGGGGTTACTGGCGCAACCGCTTCGAAGTGGAGGCGCGGCGATTCGCTGCGGCGCACCGATCGAGGCTGCGCGAGCTCCTCGATCGGGCCTAGTACAATCGACCGGTGTCTGAGACGGCTGCGGGCTGCTAGCATCCGGCGACTTCGGAGGGCTGGACATCGAGGCTCCAGCAGGGTTTACGACCGCTCAGGGGGGAGTGATGAAGAAGAGAGTGACGGTCTCCACTGTGTTGTCCTGCAGCGTCGCGGCAATCCTGGGCGCGGGCGCGGCGTCGGCCGACGTCACGATCGAAGAGCGTATGAGCCTGAGCGGCGCCGGCATGATGAAAATGATGAACATGACCGGCACGACGGTGACGACCATCGCCGGCGATCGCGCGAGAACGGAAACCAACTTGCGCTTCGAATCCGGCCTGATGCGCACGTTCGCGGGTGGCGCGGGACAAAGCGTGGAGATCGTGCGGCTCGATCAGGACAAAATTTACCTGCTCGATCCGAACAAGAAGACCTACACGGAGACCACCTTCGCCGAGCAGCGCGCCCAGATGGAGCAGGCCATCGAGCAGATGCAGCAGGGCCAGGCTTCGCAGCAGCAAGCCGCTTCGGGCGTGGATGAGTCGCAGTGCGAATGGTCCGAGCCCAAGGCCGAAGTGAAACGCAGCGGCGAGACAGCGACGATCGGTGGTTACGAGGCCGAGCGGATCACCGTCACCGCCACCCAGTCCTGCAAGGACAAGCAAACCGGGCAGGTCTGCGATTTCGGCATCGCGCTCGATCAGTGGATCGCGCCCGACTTCGAAGCGGCCGGGGACGCTCTCGCCTATCAGCGGCTGTACGCCGAAAAGCTCGGGCTCGATGCGGCCGGGTCGCGCAATTTCGTCGAGCGTGCCGAGTCCATGTTCGGTCGCTATGAGGGCATCTGGAGCGAGATTGCGACCCACATGAAAGACGTGAAGGGCTACGCCGTGAAGTCGACCTTCGGTCTCGGTGTCGGAGGCCCGCAATGTCAGGCCGCGCAACCAGCCGAGACTTCCGAGGAGTCAGCGACGCCGCCGACGAGCATCACCGGCGCAATCGGAGGTGCGCTCGGCGGCCTGTTCAAGCGCAGGCCAGCCGAACCGCCTGCGCAGCAGGAGCAGGCGTCTTCGCTCCTTCCCGGAGGCCTCATTCCGCTCATGACGCTATCGAACGAGCTGGTTTCGATGCGTCACGACAAGGCCGAGGCGTCGCTCTTCGAGGTCCCGCCCGACTACAAGAAGGCGACCGACTGAGCACGTGGATCAAAGCGCGAGGAGGCTCTGTCCTGCTCAGCGCGCTTTCGAATCGTCCCCGCGCGAGATGGTGACGGGCGTACCCGCCGCGCCCGCATAGAACACGACGAGCTTCACCGGCTTATCACCGATTGCGCGGCTGTTGTGCACCGTCCCCACGACCTCGGCCACCGCCTCGCCGGCCTCGATGCGTTTGACCCTGCCGTCCTTCAGAGTGACTTCGAGCGTGCCTTCGAGCAGGAGGCCGAAAGAGGGCACGGGATGCTCGTGCCAACCGGTCTCGCCGCCGGGCTGCACCACGATCATGAGACCGGTTACCTCGGCCTGGCCTTCGGGATAGCTGAGGGGAGCGCCATCCCAAGTGGTGGTCGTCTTGAGCAACGGGGTGACTTTGACCTTCTCACTGGGCTCGATCGCCTGCGTCAGACTCGGGAGGAGGCAGACCAACGCAGCCAGGAACAGCTTGGCGGCATTCATAAACGACACCTCCGCAGCGGGATGATCGGCCTATCATGGGCCGAATAGCGGGCGCGAGGTAGATCCCCGTTGCCGTTGAAGCGTCGCCCGATCCCGCATGGCCAGCGAATTGAAGCGCAAGAGACGGAGTTCGCCCTCCTCGAGGATGGGGAGAATGGGCTCGAACCCATCGAGGAGAGCCGTCATGTCGAGCGAACAGGCACGCTGGAACGCCGTTCTCAAGCGGGACACGAGCGCCACGGGCGAATTCATCTATGCGGTGACGACCACGCATGTTTACTGCCGGCCGACCTGCCCCTCGCGCCGACCCTTGCGCAAGAATGTCGTGTTCTTCGCGACCGCGGCGGAAGCTCGGGCGCAAGGGTTTCGACCGTGCAAGCGATGCCGGCCGGATGCATCCGCGACCAAGCCGCTGCACGCCGTCATCCACGAGTTGGCGCGCGCCATCGAAGCCAACCCGGAGGAGCCGTTCTCGCTCCAGGAGCTGGCAAGGCGTGCGGGCTACAGCCCGTTCCACTTGCAACGCGGCTTCAAAGCCGTGATCGGCAGCAGCCCGAAGGAGTACCAGACCGCGGCGCGCCTCAGGATGCTCAAGTCGGAGCTGCGGCGTGCCGCGCCGGTGAGCGATGCGATCTATCGGGCCGGGTTCGGTTCGGGAAGCCGCGTCTACGAGAAGGCCGACACGCAGCTTGGCATGACGCCGAGCGAGTATCGCAGCGGAGGTAAGGGGCTGACGATTTCCTATGCAAGCGGTCGCACGCCGCTCGGTCTGATCATGATCGGTGCGACCGATCGCGGCATCTGCTTCCTGCAGTTCGGCGAGAGCGAGCGGGAGCTTCGCGACGAGCTAAGCAGGCAGTTCCCGGCAGCCACGATTCAACCCATGCCCGCCACGCACGAGCCTCACTTCGAAGCGTGGATGGCAGCGTTGAACCGCCACCTGCGTGGTGTCGAGCCAAGACTCGATCTGCCGCTCGACGTACGCGGCACGGCCTTTCAGCTCATCGTGTGGCGCTATCTGCAAAAGGTGCCATACGGGGAAGTCCGCTCGTATGCGGAGGTTGCCGAAGCGATCGGAAAGCCCGGTGCAGCCAGAGCGGTCGCGAAGGCATGCGCGTCGAACAACATCGCGGTGCTCATTCCTTGCCATCGCGTCGTCCGGGGAACGGGCGAGCTGGGCGGCTATCGCTGGGGCTTGCAACGCAAGCGCGTGCTGCTCGATATGGAGCGGGGAGCTAAGGCGCGGTGATGCAGACTGCCAAAATCGAGCACGTGCCGCTCACTCGCTTCGACTGGCAGGAGGTCAGCACGCAAGTGAGCGAGCACGGCGCAGCCGTGTTGCATGGATTGATTCCGACGCAGAGCTGCAAGCAGATCGCGGCGCTCTACGACGAGCCGAACCTGTTCCGCTCTCATATACACATGGCGCGTCATAGATTCGGTCGCGGCGAATACCGCTATTTCGCCTATCCGTTGCCCGCGTGGCTCACGAAGCTTCGTGCCGAGCTTTACGCCAAGCTCGTCTCGATCGCGAATGAGTGGGCGGAACAGCTCGGCTACGAGCGCGGCTTCCCGGACTCTCACGAGCGCTACATAAAACGATGCCACGCAGCCGGGCAGCTTCGTCCGACGCCCCTCCTGCTGCGGTACGTGGCAGGGGACTACAACTGTCTTCATCAGGATCTGTACGGCGCCGAGTGGTTTCCTTTGCAAGTCGTCGTCCTGTTGAGCGCTCCGGGCGAGGATTTCGGCGGCGGTGAGCTCCTGATCGTGGAGCAGCGGCCTCGCGCGCAATCGAAGGGCAGCGTCATCCCGCTGAAGCAAGGGGACGCGGCGGTGATCGCGGTCAATCACAGGCCTCGACGTAGCGCTCGTGGCTATTCGCGCGTGACGCTTCGTCATGGGGTGAGCCCGCTGACCGCGGGCCGCCGGCATACGCTTGGCATCGTGTTCCACGACGCTGCCTGATCGCGCCGCTCAGGATTGAGCAATCAACGGCAGCTGCTACACTGTCGGCCCATCCGACCAGGGCGCTCCACTCGAGCGAGGAGGTAGCCCGTGAATGCGATTCCGCTTCGCTTCGACCACGTGGCCGTTCCCGTCCACGATGCCAAGGCGGCTTATGAGCTCTTCGCCGGCACGCTCGAGCTGCCCTTGCTCGCGGCGTACACGGGTGAGGACTGGGACGGCAAGGACTGGCTCATGATGATCTTCGGCCTGGAGGGGGACGGTCAGATCGCTCTTTGCGCACTACGTGGCGCAAACAGACACAAGAATGTTGCCAGCGACTTACCGCATGTCGCGCTTACGACCGGCACTCCCGCGCAGCTCAAGAGCTGGGCTCGAAAACTCCAATCGCATGGATTTGCCGTGCGACATGAGGATCATGGAGACCAGCAGTCGATCTACTTCGACGACAAAAGCGGGCTGACCTGGGAAATCACCACCGCGAGACGCGAATTTTCGATCGATCCGGACGCGCGAGCTGTCGTCGAGAGTTGGCTGGCAGAGCACCGCCGCTGACCGATTGCCCGGCGACTCATTCCCACAGCGCTCGCAGGGCCGCGGCCGCATCCACCCGCACGTCGTTCTTCACATCGAGCGAGCGCGCGCCATGAGCCGGTGAGTTGGGCCACGCCTGCTGCTCGAATCGGCTCAGCACCTCGTCGGTCATGAACCGGCTGCGGGCGCCGTAGACGTGCGCATCGCCCGTACGACTCTGCTGAGTGATGTAGTACTTGAGCGGCGCAATGAGATGCAGCGTTTGCTTCGCCCGCGTCATCGCCACATATAACAGGCGACGCTCCTCCTCGATGAGATCGTCCCGGCCGGTCGCGTGCTCGTTTGGAAAGTTGCCGTCCGAGACGTTCAGCACGTAGACGTGGTCCCACTCCTGGCCTTTGGCCGAGTGCACCGTCGAGAGAATCAAGTAATCCTCATCCAGCAGCGGATCGCCCGCCAGATCGCCCGTGACCTGGGGCGGATCCAGCGTGAGCTCCGTAATGAACTGCTCGCGGCTCGTGTACTGCGACGACAAGCGCTCGAGCTGCTCGATATCTCCGGCACGCACGTTAGCTGCGTCGTAGAGGCGCTCGAGGTGCGGTTCGTACCACCGACGGACTCTCGCGAGCTGCCCGGCCCATTCGCGCGCGTTCACCAGATCGGTGAGCAGCTCCATGAACGAGGACCAGTCGGCTTGCGCCGCCGCCGGCATCCGATACTCGCTGAGCGCCTCCCAGGCATAGCCGCTCGCTTCGAACACTTTGAGGCAGCGATCGGCGTTGGCCGGCCCGACGCCCGGCAGGAGCTGCAGGACGCGAAAGCCCGCCATGCGATGTCTCGGGTTGTCCGCCCAACGCAGGATGGCGAGCACGTCTTTGACATGCGCCGCCTCGAGGAATTTGAGGCCGCCATACTTCACGTAGGGGATATTGCGTCGCAGGAGCTCGAGCTCGAGCACGTCGCTGTGATGCGAGTTTCGCATCAGCACAGCCTGACGCCTGAGGAGCGTGCCCTGCTCGCGCATGGCGAGCACTTGCTCGACCACGTACAGCGCCTGTGCCTGATCATCCTGCACGGTGACATACGCCGGCTTCTTGTTCGAAGGCTTGTCCGACTTGAGGTTCTTTTCATACCGCCGCGTGCTGGCGCGCATCAGCTCGTTGGCTGCATCGAGGATCGGCTGGACGGATCGGTAGTTGTGCTCCAGCTTGATCACCTCGGCTGGCGGCGCGAAGCGCGAAGGAAACTCCAGAATGTTTTCGATCGTCGCCGCACGAAACGAGTAGATCGCCTGCGCGTCGTCGCCGACCACGCACAGCCCCTCTCCATGGGGCTTCATCGCCAGCACGATCTCGGCCTGCAACGTGTTCGTATCCTGGTACTCGTCGATCAGCACGTGCGCAAAGCGCTCGCCGAGCTCGGCGGCGAGCCTCGGCTCCTGGACGAGGATGTGCCAGTAGAGCAGCAGGTCATCGTAATCGAGCAGTTGCTGCGCATGCTTCACTTCCGTGTAACGGCGGAAGAGCCGCGTCAACTCCTCGCCCCAGTCGCTGCACCAGGGAAAGGCTTCCTCCAGCGTGCGCGCCAGCGGCTGGCGGCTGTTCACGCGATGCGAGTAGATTGCGAGGCACGTGTCCTTGCGCGGAAAGCGCTGCTCCTTCTTCGCGAGCCCCAGGTCCTGGCGCAGGAAATCCAGCAGGTCGGCGGCATCACCGCGGTCGAGGACGGAGAACGAAGGCTCGAGCCCCACGACCTTGGCGTATTCCCGAAGCAGGCGATTGCCGATGGAGTGAAAAGTGCCGGACCACAGGAGCCGCGCCGCATCCGGCGACACAAACGTCTTGTCGCCGGAGTTCCTGACCGTATCCGCGACGATCCGCTGCGCCCGGCGCAGCATCTCCTGTGCCGCGCGCCTGGTGAACGTAAGCAGAAGAATGCGCTCGGGTGCGACGCCATTCAAAAGCAAATGCGCCACTCGATGAGCGAGCGTGTTCGTCTTGCCAGTGCCCGCCCCTGCGATGATGAGCAGCGGCCCGGCGGTGAACCCGGCAGGAGCACGCGTTCCAAAACTGGCCGCACGCGCTTGCGCCGGATTGAGCCGCGTGGGCGCGGCGGGTGAGCACTCGATGAGGGAGGCGTTCATTCGGCTATCATGGCTTAAAACTGTATATAAAAACAGCCCGTGCGAGGCCCTGCGTGCCGACCCTGGTATCCGGGCGCTGCATTACCTCGAGGCTATTGCGTCTTGGGCTGGCCGCCTTGCAATATCCGCGGCGCTCGCACTCCACTTAGAAAGGAATACAAATGCGCGCGCCTGTTCTCATCGCTGCTTTCGTAGCCGCCGTCTTCGCTCCGCTCACATTGCTGGCCTCTGAACCGACCGTTACAGCCATCCGCGCGGGTCGCTTGATCGATGTCAAGAACGACAAAGTTCTGACCGAGCAGATCATCCTCGTGCGAGGCGATCGGATCGAACGCGTCGGGCCCGCGAGGAGCGTGCAGATCCCTTCCGGAGCGAACGTCATCGATCTCTCCGGGTACACGGTGCTGCCCGGGCTCATCGATACGCACACGCACTTGATGTCCGATCCGACGCTGCCTCCTTACCATGGCTATGGGCTTTCGAATCCGCGCCTGGCCCTCAAAGGCGCCGCTAACGCCAGGGCGACCCTGTTGGCGGGAATCACGACCGTGCGTGACGTCGGCAGCCCAGGGTTTACGGATATCGCTCTGCGCGATGCCATCGCGGCGGGCGAGGTTCCGGGGCCGCGCATTCTTGCTTCAGGCCCGGCGATCGGCATCACCGGGGGTCACTGCGACGACAACATGCTCGCTCCGGAATTCGATCACTACGCCGATGGCGTGGCCGACGGGGTGGACGGAGTTCGCCGTGCCGTTCGTCGCAACATCAAGTACGGCGCGGACGTGATCAAGTTCTGCGGGACCGGCGGCGTGTTCTCAAAGGGCACGAAGGTCGGCGCCCAGCAGTTCACCGCCGAAGAGATGGCGGCGCTGATCGATGAAGCGCACATGCATGGGCGCAAGGTCGCGGTTCACGCGCATGGAGCCGACGGCATCAAGACCGCGATCCGCGCCGGCGTCGACACTGTCGAGCATGCCAGCCTGATCGACGACGAAGGCCTCGCGCTCGCGAAGAAGGCCGGCACCTATCTCTCGATGGACATCTACAACACCGAGTACACGCAAACGGAAGGTCCAAAGCGGGGCGAGCTGGAGGAGTTCCTCCGCAAGGATCGCGAAATCGCGCAGATTCAGCGCGACAACTTCCGCAAGGCGGTGCAGGCCGGTATCAAGATCATCATGGGTACGGACACGGGCGTGCACCGTCACGGCGACAGCGCGAAGCAGCTTGCGTTCATGGTCCAGTACGGAATGACGCCGATGCAGGCGATTCAGGCCGCAACCAGCGTGGCCGCCGAAGCGCTCGGCCTCGCCTCGGAGGTTGGCGCGATAGCCTCCGGCCACTCAGCGGACATCATCGCCGTGAAAGGCGATCCGCTCAGCAACATTCGTCTGCTCGAAAGCGTCGAGTTCGTGATGAAAGCCGGACAGGTCTACAAGGAAAACGGCGCCAATCGCATCTGAGGCCCCGGGGGTGACTCACTCACCCCCGGTCGGCTTGAGATAGCGGCCGTGCCAGTCGAGGTAGCGCTGCATCCGATCACGCAGATACGACGGCTTGGTGAGCCCGTGATACTGGCCCGGATAAATCACGAGCCGAGTCTCGACGCCCAGGCTCTTCAGCGCCTGATACATCTGCTCCGAATTGAGGAGCGGCACGTTGAAGTCCTTGTCTCCGCACTGGAACAGGGTGGGCGTCTTGATGCGATCGGCGTGGAAGAACGGATACGAGACGCGTAGCCAGGTCTCGAGGTTTTCCCAGGGCCTGCCGAGCTCCGCTTCGTACTCGCGGATGTACATGTCAGTGCCATAGCCGGCGAGCACGTTGGAGATGCCAGAGCCGCTCGTGGCGGACTTGAAGCGCGTGTCCTTGGCAATCACGAAGTTCGTGAGGATGCCGCCGTAGCTCCAGCCGCCCACGCCGAGGCGATCCGGATCGGCGAGCCCTAGCTTGATGACGTGATCGACTCCGGCGAGCACGTCCTGAGTGTCCTTGTTGCCCCAGTCCGCATAGATCGCGCTCGAAAAGGCTTCGCCACGCCCGGAGCTGCCGCGTGGATTGACGCCGATCACGACATAGCCATTCGAAGCGAAGATCTGCCATGTCAAGGTGAAGGCATTCGCGTACTGCGACACCGGCCCGCCATGGATCCACAGGATGGTCGGATAGCGCCGCCCGGGAACGTAGTCAGGTGGCTTGACCACGAACCCTCCGATGCGCGTGCCGTCAGCAGACTCATACGAAATCTCCTCCACTTCGCTGAGCTTCACGCTCGCAAGCCACTCGTCGTTGTGATGTGTCAACAGCCGTGGCCCGCGGGAATCAAGGGCGTACACCGCCTCGGGGCTGTGAACGGTCGAATCGAGCACGACGATCCTGTCGCCTTTGCCCAGGTCGAACGCAGTGGTTTCCCGCCGTCCGTCCAGAACGCGCGTGATGGCGCCGCTTGCCGCATTCACTCGCGCAAGGTGCTGGTTGCGGTCGTCTTCCACGAGCACGTAGATCGAGCGGCCGTCGCCCGACCACCGGGGCTCGAGGACGTTGCGATCGAGCTCGGCGGTCACGATGCGAGGCTCGCCGCCTGTGGAAGGCACGACGGCCAGACGGTGCAACGCGTAGTAAATGAGCTTCGGATCGCCGCCTGCAATGAAGGCGATCTGACGGCCGTCGGGGCTCCACTCGGGCCGCGCCATCCACCCGTCTCCGATCTCGCCTTGAAAGCGGGTCAGGAGCGATGCCGTCGCGCCGGCTTGCGGCTCGATCACGTACAACCCGAATTCGCTGTGACGGTCGGGGTCAGGGCCGCGCTTGCTGAAGAACGCGATCCGCGAGCCGTCCGGCGACCACGAGGGCAAGCTTTCGTCGTACGGACCCGAAGTCAGGAGCTGCGCTTGCCGGCTCGCGACATCGAACACGTACAGGTGCTGGCGACGCGCACCGAGATACCCGGTCTCGTCCTCCTTGAAATAGTAGCGATCGATCACGATCGGAGCCGGCGTCTTCTTTTCTTCTGCCTTGCGCCTGCGCTCCGGGTCCTCGTCGCGCACGATCAACGCCAGGCGTGAGGAGTCGGGCGACCATTCGAAGTCGACGACCTCGCCATTGAAGCCCGTCAGAGGTTGCGCCTCTCCGCCGAGGCGATCGAGGAGCCACACCTGCGCAGGCTCGTCGTCCTCGCCTCGCGAGGTCAGGAAGGCCAGAAACTTTCCGTCCGGGCTCCATCGCGGATGGCTCTCGCTGCGCTTCGAGTACGTGAGCTGAACCGTGCGCTTTCCGTCCCAGCTCGCCATCCAGATGTGGCTGACTTTCTCGTCTTTCGCCAGATCGGCGTGCGTGACGGTGTACGCAACCCATTCGCCATCGGGAGAAAGCTGCGGATCGCTCAGCTCGTAAATCGCGTTGACATCGTCAGCGGTGAGGAGCCTGCGAGCCTGGGTGGCGAATGTGGCTACCGGGGTGACGGCAAGCAGCAAGGCCAGGGCACATTGCGAAGTGCGCGACATGGGGTGGATCCTTGAGTTGAGGGGTCGATCGAACGACGAGGCGCGGAGGTTGTTTGCGCCGGCGCACCGTCGTTGTCTGCGAGTATTCTGCCTTCAGAGTAGCAGCGCCGGGGCGCTCGCCCAAGTCACGCACCTGGTAAAAGGAACTACCGGGGGCCGGACGCGTTCAGTGAGCAAACGGAGGTCCCATGAACCTGGTCCTGTGGATCGGCGTGGCGATGATCATCTGCTGGGCCGTGCTGTGGCTTGGCATCAAGCTCGCGGTCGGCGCGATCCATGCGCTCTTGTTACTGGGACTCGTGCTCGTCGGCTGGGCGCTCATCAGCCGGGCGCGCACACGGACGTCGCGCTTCTGAGCGCGCGCCGAGCCTGCAGGAAGCGGCCATGAACACGCGAAAGGCCGCCCCGAAGCGCCGAGACGCCACCGAGCTGGCTCGTCGCCATGCCCGCGATAGCAAACTCGTTTACGTGGCCGATGGCGAGCCGGGGATCACCCGCCAGCGGTGTGGAAAAGGATTTCGCTATCTCGATCGGCACGGACGGTTGGTGCGCTCGCCACGGACGCTAGAGCGAATACGCAAGCTCGCGATCCCTCCGGCCTACACCGATGTCTGGATCTGCGCGAACGAGCGAGGCCACTTGCAGGCTACAGGCCGCGACGCCCGACATCGCAAGCAATACCGTTACCATGCCGATTGGAGAGCCACCCGCGATGACGGCAAGTTCTCGCGGATGATCGAATTCGGCACCGATCTGCCGCAGCTTCGCCGACGTCTCGAGCAGGATCTCGCTCGACCCGGATTACCGAGAAAGAAAGTACTCGCCGCGGTCCTGACGCTGCTCGATTCGACGCTTCTGCGCGTGGGAAACGAGGAGTACGCCCGCAGTAACGGCTCGTACGGGCTGACGACCTTGCGCGACAGGCACGTCAAGTTCCCGGGTGACGGCAAGGCCTTCTTCTGCTTCAAGGGCAAGGGCGGCAAGCAGCACGAGGTGGTCCTGGACGATCGTCGGCTGGCGAGCCTCATCAAGCGCTGCCAGGAGCTTCCGGGGCAGCTCCTCTTTCAATACATCGACCGGCACGGAAAGCGACAGGCCATCGACTCAGGGATGGTCAACGAGTATCTGCACGAGGTCATCGGGCGCGGTCACGCCGAGGGGTACACCGCCAAGGACTTCCGGACCTGGGGCGCGACCGTCCGGGCGATCGCGTTCCTCGCTCATCAGCGCTGCGAGGGTCGCGTCAGCGAGCGGGCTTTCACGCGTTGTGTGGCGGCGACCGCCAAGCATGTGGCCGAGGCGCTCGGCAATACACCTGCGGTGTGCCGGAAGTCATATATCAATCCAGTTGTCTTCCATGCCTGGCGAGCCGGACACGTCTCCCGCATGGTGCCTGAACGAAGGCTCTCGATCCGCCGCCTCGAACGTCTCACCCTCGCACTCCTTAAAGCCCAAGCGCACGATCAGACGAAGCGGCCGGCCCGGACCGGTTTGCGCCCGGCCCGGGCCTAAAGCAAGATGCGCACTCGAGCGGGTGCGCCATGTCCACACAAGAACGAGCAGTCTCGACGGGTCCGACCTGGGCGCTCGCCATCGCCTTCGGCCTCCTCGCCGCGCTACTGGATCTGGATCTGGCGGGGATTCTCATCAGCATCGTGCTCGGGGCCCTCACCGGGCAGATCGTGCATTGGCGGCAGCGCACCCGGTTGATCGAGGAACAGCTGCGCGAGGTCGTGCGCAGGCTCGAAGCGCTGCAAGCTCGAGCGCCGCGCCCGCAGCAGGAAGACAAGCTCGAGACTGCACCTGCGGCACAACCCGACCTTGCGCAACCAGAGCGCATAGAGAAGCCCTCCCGACCTGAGCCGTCGGCCGGCGATGCGTCGTCTGCCGGGTCGCCCGCGTGGCAACCAGGCAAACCGTGGACGCCGCCGCCACTGCCTGAATCCGCATGGGAGCCCGACGTCTTCGATCGCGCGAAAGAGCGGATGATTGCCTGGCTCAAACGTGGCAACCCGCTCGCGCGGCTTGGCATCGTGATCCTGTTTCTTGGCGCTGCGTTTCTCGCCAAGTACGCCGTCGATCACAGCCTCTTTCCGATCGAGCTGCGCTTCATCGCGCTCGCGGCAGGTGCGCTCGTGTTGCTCGGCGTCGGATGGCGTCTGCGAGAGCGCAGGCCAGGCTACGCGCAGCTCCTGCAAGGCGGCGGGCTCGCGGGCTTGTACTTGACCATCTTCGCCGCCACGCGTGTCGCTTACTTGCTGCCGTTCGGGTTGGCTTTCGGATTGCTGGTGCTCGTCGCGCTGGCGTCCGCAGTGATCGCCGTTGCGCAAAGCTCACTTGCACTCGCGGTCATCGGAACCACGGGCGGCTTTGTCGCGCCCATTCTCGTTTCCACGGGAAGCGGCGATCACATCGCCTTGTTCAGTTACTACGCGCTGTTGAACTTGGGCGTCTTTGCCGTGGCATGGTTCAAGACCTGGCGCGTGCTGAACGCGATCGGGTTCTTCTTCACGTTCTCCGTCACGGCGCTCTGGCGCATCAGCGGGTACGAGCTTGCGGACAGGCTGAGCGCGGATCTCTTCCTGATTCTTTTCTTCCTCTTATATGTCGCCGTCTCGATCCTGAACAGCGTGCGGCAACCGTCGAATCAGCGCGGATATCTGTCGGGCACGCTGGTGTTCGGCTTGCCTGTCGTGGCGTTCACGCTGCATGCCTCGCTGGTCTCCAGGATCGAGTATGCGCTCGCCTGGAGCGCGCTGGCGCTTGGCACCTTCTATCTCGCGCTCGGTTGGGTGCTGCATCGAACGAGGCGGGAGAGCTTTCGGCCGCTCGTCGAGGCGTTCGCGGCGCTGGGCGTCATTTTTGCCAGCCTGGCGATCCCTCTCACCTTCGACACGAGAACCACTGCAGCGATGTGGGCCGTGGAAGGAGCGGGCTTCGTGTGGATAGGTGTGCGGCAGAATCGAAAGCTGGTTCGTGCATTCGGCGCGTTGCTGCAAGTCGGAGCCGCAATCGGTTACCTGCTCGGATTGCACGCGTCGTCGGGCAATCTGCCCGTGCTTAACAGCGCCTGTCTGGGTGCGCTGATGCTCGGCGTCTCCGGCGTGCTTACCGCCTACTGGCTCTTCGGCAACGAACCGAGACGAGCGCAGTACGAAGCGGGCGCTTCGAGCGTCTTCATGCTGTGGGGGCTCGCATGGTGGTTCTTTGCCGGGCTCTCGGAATTCGACCGCTTCCTTGCGCAGGCCGAGCTCGGCGCTTCACTCGTATATACGAGTGCCGCGACGGTTGCGCTTGCGGTCGCGGGTCGAGCTTACGCGTGGCCGCTCGCCCGCACGCTCGCGCTCTGGCTGCCGATCGTTGCTCTGCCTGTCGCCTCGCTCGTGGCCGTCGAGCTGCGCCATCCCTTGGCGCAATGGGGCGCGTGGGGTTGGCTTAGTTTGTTCGCCGCGCACTATTGGGTGCTTCGGAGGAGCGAAGCGGAGTCGTCGCGAGTGCCCGAATTTCTGCATGGTGCCGCCTATGTCGGGCTCGCGTTCGTGCTCGCCTGGGAAGCGAGCTGGCAGGTGGGGCAGCTCACGGCCGGAGTGTGGAGCAGCTTGCCCTGGGGATTAGTGCCCGCGTCGCTGATGGCCTGGGTGGGACGCAAGCAGCTGGCGCCGAGCTGGCCGATTGCTCAGCATTCCGAGACGTATCGCATGCTCGGTGCAGCGCCGCTCGCGCTGGCTGTGGCCGCGTGGATCCTCATCGTCAATCTCACGAGCGCCGGTGATCCGGTCTGGCTGCCCTACTTGCCGCTCGTCAATCCGCTCGACGTGTCGGTTGCTTTGTGCATCGCTGCAACTGCGTTCTGGTGGAGCGCGCTCGAGGACTCGCAGCGCCAGACGCTCTGGCCCTTCGACGCGCGGGTCTTGCTGGCGATCAGTGCGGGCCTCGTGTTCGTCTGGCTCAACGCAGCCTTGATTCGCTCGCTCCATCACAACTGGGGAGCGCCGATCAGCCTGTACGGGCTCGCGACTTCGACTCTGGTGCAGGCCTCGCTGTCGATCTTCTGGGGCGTGCTCGGATTCATCGCGATGACGGTGTCTGCGCGGCAACGCTGGCGGTACGTCTGGATCGTCGGCGCGGCGCTGATGGTCGTGGTCGTCGTGAAGCTGTTTCTGGTCGACCTGTCGAGCATCGGCACGATTGCGCGCATCACTTCGTTCCTGACGGTCGGCGCGTTGCTATTGGTGACGGGCTATCTTGCGCCGTTGCCGCCCAAGAAAGAGCGCGCTCACGAATGACTCCCAAGCTCTGGATTGCCGCCGGCCTGGCTTTCGGCAGCGTCCGGGCCGATCCGGCGAGCCCGATCGCCTGCGGAGTCATAGTGAAAGAGCGCCAGGCGCCTTGAAGGCCGGCCCGACCCCCCTCGACACCCCTACATTCCACGGCAAAGAGCTTCCCGGGCCTCATTTGGGACAGGGGGCTGGTGCTCGGCCCGGGGTTCCCTAGAATGGCCGCCCTCTGAGTTACCAATCCGAGCACCATGCGCTTTCCGGAGGAATTCGACGTCATCGTCGTGGGCGGGGGCCATGCCGGCACCGAGGCCGCCCTGGCGGCCGCGCGCATGGGCGTCAACACCCTGCTGCTGACGCAAAGCATCGAGACCCTCGGGCAGATGAGCTGCAATCCCGCGATCGGTGGGATCGGCAAGGGTCACTTGGTCAAAGAGATCGACGCGCTGGGCGGCGTAATGGCGCGCGCCGCGGACCGGGCCGGCATCCAGTTCAGGATTTTGAATGCGAGCAAGGGCCCGGCGGTGCGGGCGACGCGCGCGCAGGCGGATCGGGTCTTCTACAAGCAGGCGATTCGCTCGTTCCTCGAGAACCAGCCTGGTCTCAGGATTTTTCAGCAGGAAGTGGCCGACCTGGTCCTCGAAGGCGGGCGCGTCGGCGGCGTGATCACGCAAAGCGGCATCGAGTTTCGGGCGCGCGCTGTCGTGCTCACTGTCGGGACGTTCCTCGGCGGGAAGATCCATGTGGGCCTCACGAATTACCAGGGAGGGCGCGCCGGCGATCCGCCTTCAAACCGGCTGGCCGAGAAGCTGCGCGCTCTACCGTTTCGCGTCGGCCGCCTGAAGACAGGGACGCCGCCGCGCATCGATGGGCGCACGATCAACTACGAAGGGCTGGCTGTGCAACCCGGGGACGAGCCCGTGCCGGTGTTCTCATACTTGGGTCGGCGTAGCGAGCATCCGCGCCAGGTGCCTTGCTACATCACCGCGACGAACGAGCGCACTCACGAGATCATTCGCTCGGCCGCAGATCGCTCGCCGATGTTCACGGGCGCGATCGAAGGCATCGGGCCGCGCTATTGCCCGTCCGTCGAAGACAAGGTTCACCGCTTTGCGGAGAAGACTTCGCACCAGATTTTCATCGAGCCCGAAGGCCTCACCACGCACGAGGTCTACCCCAACGGGATCTCCACGAGCTTGCCGTTCGACGTGCAGCTCGAGTTCGTGCGCACGATCAAAGGGTTCGAGCGGGCGCATTTGACGCGCCCCGGGTACGCCATCGAGTACGACTACTTCGATCCTCGCGATCTTCACTGGAGCCTCGAGACCAAGTTCGTGCCGGGCCTGTTCTTCGCCGGACAGATCAACGGCACGACCGGTTACGAGGAGGCGGCTGCGCAGGGCCTGCTCGGGGGCATCAACGCGGCTTTGAAGGTGCAGGAGCGTGAGCCCTGGTGGCCGCGCCGTGATGAAGCGTACATCGGCGTGCTGATCGACGATCTGATCACGCGCGGCACGAGCGAGCCGTATCGCATGTTCACGAGCCGCGCCGAGTATCGATTGCTGCTGCGCGAGGACAACGCTGACCTGCGGCTCACTCCGAAGGGGCGCGAGCTGGGGCTCGTGGACGATGAGCGTTGGCGCTTCTTCGAAGCCAAGCGCGAAGCGATCGCGGCTGAGTCCGCGCGCTTGAAAGCAACGGTTCTGCATCCGCACCATCTCAGCGAATCGCAGGTCGTCGAGTTGCTCGGCGGCGCCCTGTCCCGGGAGGCGCACGCGTTCGACCTGTTGCGTCGGCCCGAAGTCTCGTACGAGTCGCTGACGAGCATCGAAGCCGTCGGGCGCCCCGACTGGATGCTGGAAAGCGACGCGGACGAGAGGCTCCTCGAGCAAGTCGCCTTGCAGGTCGAAGTACAGGCAAAGTACTCCGGGTACATCGAGCGCCAGCAGGAGGAGATCGAACGACAGCGGCGCTACGAGGAGCTCGCCCTGCCGGACGATCTCGATTACGCGAACGTTCGCGGCCTGTCGACGGAAGTGCGCCAGCGGCTCGGCCAGGTACGCCCGGCGACGCTCGGACAAGCCGCCCGGGTGCCGGGCGTGACGCCGGCCGCCATCTCCCTCTTGCTGGTCCATCTCAAGCGCGCTTCAGGGAGGCGCTCACGGCTCGCAAGCTGATGCAGGCTGCCCGGCCGTCCGGCGGCCTTTCGACTGCGAATTGCGTCAGCGAGACCCGCCTACAGGTGTGATTTTGCTCATCGTTTGGTCGAAGGCGCGGCTGCTATGCTCCCGCGCCTCGATCGATCGTCAGTCGTTCCACTCCCATGACCTGGTTCGTGATCTTCGCCTGTACCGTCTTCGGGCTGTACTTCTGGCGCCAGTACCAGCTCAAACGGCGGGAATTGAACAGCCCGCTGGCGAGCCATCGGCAGGGCCACAGCCACATCGGGCAGATCATCGTGCTCGAAGAAGGCCTGCCGAACGGCATTGGGCATGTGCGCCTCGGAAATCGCGACTGGCCGGTACGCGGGCCGAAGCTGCCGCCGGGCGCGAAGGCTCGCGTCACGGGTGTTGACGGAACGGTGTTGCTCGTCGATCGCGTCGCGAGCTGAAGCGCTTCAGTCGCGGCCGATCCTCACGTCCCTCCGGAATCGGCCTGCGAGAGCAGTCGTCAGTTGCTGTTGATCTGCTTGGTGCAGCCGTTCTCGCGCATGGCGCGCGGTCCGTACTGCTGCCATAGCTCCTGCGCCTGCTTCCTCGCTTTCTCGAGCCCCTCCGGTTCCTGAGCTCTTTCCAGAAGCGCGATCGTTTGCGCAAAAGCGATCGATGAGGAGAGGTAGCTGTCGCCCAGGCAGCCAGCCTCGTTGAGGCGGTCCCCGAAGTACTGCCATGCGAGCAGCTCCTCGCGCGGCAGGCGCGCGCCCCAGGGCATGCGCGCCATCGACAGGAACGCGGTCGGCTCACCGTCTCTCGCCGCATCGATCCCGAAAGCACGGGCGGTGAGCGCGTCAGCAGGATGGCCATCGCAACCGACTGCCATGCAATTGGCGAGATCCAGCTTCGCTTTCGGGATCGAGCGTCCCGCTTGCTTCAGCAGCTCGCGGATCGCGCTTACGTTTTCGGTGGTCTGCCCACGCTGAACCGCGACGAGAAGATTCGTGGCCTTGGCGTAAATCGCGGGCGCGTAGCTCTTCTCAGCCGCCGCTTCCAGCAGCGCCTGTTTCTGGGCGGGGTCGCGAACGAACTGCGCCAGCTCCGTCGCGCTGGCCGCATGACCCGAGTCGGCTGCGGCGCGAAGCCTTGCTTCTATCGCACGGTAGTCGAATCGCGCTTTGGCGCAACTCGCACGCGCTCGATTGCGAAACTCTGCTTCGGCTTGAAGCACTGTGGCGACGCGCTGCAGGCGATCCTCAGGGAGCTGGTTACTAAGTTTCTCGATCTGCGCGTCAGGATCGGCTTGGCGGGAGGACATCATGCTGCTGCACCAATGCTGGACGCGCACCAGGGCGATGTTCGCATCGCCATTGCCCTGTTCCGCCTGAGCGCTCAAAGCCGCGACGGCCGCATCCGCCTGCGCCCGCGCAAGCTGCCCGATCACTTGGGTCGGGATCTTCAGGCCGCGAAAGTTGCGGTAATGCGTGACACGCTGCAGCGTTTCATAAAGCTCGCTTCCCTCGCTTGCCCGAGTCTGCTGAGCTTCGGACTCCTTCTGAGGCTCCATGGCCAGCGATGAGCCGCCCAGCAACAGCAGCGCCGCCGTGACGGCGCTGCTGATTGCTGTGCATGCACGGCTCATGTTGACCCGGCAGGTTTATTCGGGAATCAGGTCGTACTGGACGTAAACGGAGCTGCTGAACGTCATTTCTCCGCTCTGATACGTGCCCGCCGCCTTGTCGGAGGCCTCCAGGGCGCTCGCCCGCATCATCATCATCGGCATCGGCGGAGGCGTGGGCTGCGGGGTGCTCGCGTTGAGAACGCGAACCGCGCCGACCTTTGCACCGGCTGCTTTGGCGACGACTTCGGCGTTGCGCCTTGCATCCTCGACCGCCTTGGCCAGCGCCTCGCGCTGCAACTCATGACGGCGGCTCGAGTCGAGCTGCGGGTCGCCGATCTGGTTCACGCCGAGGTCGACGGCCCGCTCGATCAGCGTTCCGAGCTTGCTCAGATCGTCGAGCTCCACCTCGATCTGGCGAGAGACGTAATAGCCGATGAGCTTGCGATCCGGCGGCGAGCCGTCGCGAGCCGGCAGATAGTTGTACTCGGGCTGCACGTGGATGCGAGTCGCGCGAACGGATTTCTGATCGATCTTCATTTCGCGCGTCAGCTCGAGCACGGCCTCGACGCCCTTCAGCACTTCGGCGCGGGCTGCCTCGAGCTCGGGTTTGCGCGCTTCGATGCCGAGCGTAAGCGTCGCTTTGTCGGGCTCGCCCTTGACCTCGCCATAGCCGTTGACATTGATGCTGCGCGGATGCTGCTCGGCTGTCTGAGCAAACGCACTGCCTCCGAGGAGCACGCATGCGGTAAGTGCAGCTAGCTGAACGATTCGTGAATTCATGTGTGGGTCCTTGTGGGGCCGCAAGGCGCGGCGGTCACGGGTTTTGTCGAAGGCTCCGGCGGAAAGTTCACCTCTTCGCGCCAGGTTTCGCAAGAGTGATCGCCCCCAGCGGGGGCGAGTGAGTGCGCTCAACCCAGAAGCTTGGGGATCAGCGTTTGAATCTCGGATCGGTCGCGCTTCAGCGCCTCGCCCCGGCCGCTCACGATGGCTTGTAAATCGTCGGTCGCCCGCTCGAAGTCGTCGTTCACCACGATGTAATCGAACTCGCTCCAATGCGACATGTCGGCGATCGAGTCCCTGAGCCGCCGCGCGATCACTTCATCGCTGTCGGTGCCGCGGCCTCGCAACCGCTGCTCCAGAGCCGAGCGCGACGGAGGAAGCACGAAGATCGAGCGGCACTCCGGCATTGCGCGGCGGACCTGCTGCGCGCCCTGCCAATCGATCTCGAGCAGCACGTGGTGCCCGGCCTGAAGGTGCTGCTCCACCTGCGAGCGCGAAGTGCCGTAGTAGTTGTCGAACACGTTTGCGTGCTCGAGAAACTCGCCGGCCTCGATCATGCGCTCGAAGGTCGGCTTGTCGACGAAGAAATAGTCCTGCCCGTCCACTTCGTTTGGCCGCGGCTTGCGCGTGGTATACGAGATGGAGAACTCGAGCTCGGGCAGCCGTTGCATGAGCGCGCGCACGAGCGAAGTCTTGCCGGCGCCGGAAGGCGCCGCGATGACGAACAACTTGCCTCTTTCCACCGCCATGTTCCGATTCCGCCGCGGCCTCTCGAGCCTCATTCGACGTTCTGCACCTGCTCGCGCATCTGCTCGATGATGACTTTCATGTCGACGGCTGCGCGGGTGGTCTCGCTGTCCTGCGACTTGGAGGAGAGCGTGTTGGCTTCGCGATTGAGCTCCTGCATCAGAAAGTCCAGCCGCCGCCCGGCGGGCTCGGTGGAATCGAGCGCCGCGGCGACCTCGTCCAGATGGCTCTGCAAGCGGTCGAGCTCCTCATCCACATCCATTCGGTGCGCGTACAGGACGAGCTCCTGCTCGAGGCGCTCGGCATCGGGCGTGAGCCCGAGCTGCGTAATGCGATCGACGATCTTCTCTCGCAAGCGCTGCGAAACTTCCGGTAAGCGCGCCTTCACCGATTGCACATGCTCGCGCAGCGCTGAGCAGCGCGCGAGCAGAAGCTCTCGGATCCGCTGACCTTCGCGGTATCGCATCTCGTTCAAGTCAGCTAGCGCTTCGCGCAGGAGCTCGAGGGCTGCGGTGAGCACGGGCTTGGTATCGAGCTGCGCCTCACGCACGACTCCGGGCCAGCGCAACACATCGAGCGGGCTGACAGGTGCGGGATCAGTCAGGCGTTGGCGCAGTTCCTCGATGCGGGCAAGCAACTCATCGACCAGCGCCGGCTCGAGCTCGAGGGAACGCTCGGTGTTGCCCGAGGACTTCAAGTGCCAGGTCGCATCCACCTTGCCCCGCCGGAGCGCGGCGGAGATTACCTGTCGCGCCTCGTTGTCGAGCGCCTTGAGCTCCTCGGGCAGCCTGAGGGAGGTCTCGAGGTACCGGTGATTGACGGTGCGCAGCTCGCAGATCAACGTGCCCCAAGGGCCCTGCCGCTCGCGCCGCGCGAAAGCGGTCATGCTGCGAATCATGGTGGGAAGTCTCCGGCCTCGATCGAAGCTCTCAAGCGGGGCATGGACGAACCATTCGGTGACCCGAGGTCCCGGACCGGCCAGCGGCTCGGCAGCCGGCCGCCACCTCGGGCGGATTAAGGCAAACGCAGTCTTACGCGGATGTGTCCGGCGGTGATATAAAGCGCCGCCCCGCGCTCGTGCGCCAGGGGCCGGGAGTGTATCAGCTACAGAGGCCGTGCGGCCGGAGCCGGGCTTGCGGATCGAGCATGCAGAGCTGAGTCTGATCGGGGACCGAGAGGACAACCAAGACCGGGTCGCCGTGGCGGCGGAAGAAAAAGCCGCCTTCCTGATCGTGATCGACGGGATGGGCGGTCACTCCGACGGCAATCGCGCTGCGGACACCGCGCTCAAGAGCCTGCTCGACTCGTTCCGGCAGACGCCGTTGCCGATGTTCGATCCCATCGGCTTCCTGCATCTGTCGCTGAGCCGCGCGCACGACGAGGTCGCCAAGCTCGGCAAGAATCAGAGCATCGACACCCGGCCGCGCGCCACGATCGCAGTGTGCCTGGTCCAGGAAGGGGCCGCGTACTGGGCGCATGTGGGCGACAGCCGTGTCTATCACATTCGCGGCGGGAAGATCCTCCAGAGGACGCGAGATCACAGCCACGTCGAGCTTTTGCTGCGCGAGGGCAAGATCACCGAGGAGGAGATCCCCAATCACCCGATGCGCAATTTCGTGGAGTGCTGTCTTGGCGGCGATCCGGCCATTCCGGAAATGACCTTGAGCCCCCGACAGCGCCTTGCGCCGGGCGACGTCCTCCTGCTGTGCACCGACGGGATCTGGGCCAATCTGCGCGATCCGGATATCGCCGCGTTCTTCCGGGACGAAGGCCAGGATCTGCGCGCCTGGCTGGAAGCATTGGGTCGCCGCGCAGTGCAGGCTTCCGCGCCATTCAGCGACAACAGCACGGCCGCGGTCCTTCGCTGGCTGGGCTCCTGAGGCAGGCCCGCCCTTACGACATCGACCGATGCACCGGGATCGGCGCATCGGCCCTTCTTGCGCTGCGCCCCGCGTAGAATGCCCGTTTTACAACGTCCTCGAGGATGGCCTGCGCCATGAAACCCCGACCGAGCGGCCGCGCGCCGGATGAATTGCGACCGATCCGTCTCACGCGCCACTTCACGCGTCATGCAGAAGGCTCGGTGCTCGTCGAGTTCGGCGACACGCGTGTGCTCTGCACCGCCAGCGTCGAAGACGGCGTCCCGCAGTTCCTGCGCAACACGGGGCAAGGCTGGGTGACGGCCGAGTACGGGATGCTCCCACGCGCGACGCACACGCGCAGCAGGCGCGAAGCGGCTGTCGGGAAGCAAGGCGGGCGCACGCTCGAGATCCAACGACTGATCGGCCGCGCATTGCGTGCCGTCATCGACCTGAAAGCGCTGGGAGAGCGCACCATCACCATTGATTGCGACGTGCTGCAAGCCGATGGGGGAACGCGCACCGCCTCGATCACCGGCGGCTACGTCGCGCTCGTGGACGCAATCGATACTCTCGTGCGACGAGGAGACCTGCGCGAGAGCCCGATTCACGGACAAGTGGCCGCCGTCTCCGTCGGGATCTGGTCGGGACAGCCGGTGCTCGATCTCGACTACGCCGAAGATTCGGAGGCGGAGACCGACATGAACGTCGTGATGAACAACGGCGGCGGCTTCGTCGAGGTGCAGGGCACAGCCGAAGGTCATGCGCTGCGCCGGCACGAGCTCGATGAGTTGCTCAACCTCGCGGCTGGTGGCATCCAGCAACTCCTCGCGAGGCAGCTCGAAGCGCTGCATGCATCATGAGGAAGGCCTCGTGCGCGTAGTGCTCGGCACGAACAATCGGGGCAAGCTGTCGGAGCTGCGTGCGATGCTCGAGCCGCTGGGCATCGATGTGCGCCCGCTCAGTGAGTTCAGCAAGGAAGCGCCTGCAGAGAGCGGGCTCACGTTCATCGAGAATGCGATCCTCAAGGCGCGACACGCGACGCGCGTCTCGGGTTTGCCGGCAATCGCGGATGATTCCGGGATCGAAGTCGAGGCCCTCGGCGGAGCGCCCGGGATTTATTCGGCGCGCTACGCGGGCGAGAACGCGACCGACGAGGAGAATCTGCGCCGGCTTCTCGCCGAGCTCGAGGGTCGCCCCGCGCATGAGCGGGCGGCGCGGTACTGTTGCGCGCTGGCGTTCCTGCGCTTCGAGCGCGACCCCTTCCCGATTCTCGCTCAGGCGAGCTGGGCAGGGCGAATCACTACTGAGCCGCGCGGCACCGGGGGCTTCGGCTACGATCCGATTTTCGAGCTTCCCGAGCTTGGGGTCACAGTGGCCGAGCTTCCGGCCGCGCAGAAGAACGAAATGAGCCATCGCGGCCAGGCTTTGCGTCAGCTCGTGGAGCACCTGCGCGCCGATGAGTGGTTGAGATCAGCGCTGACGACTCGATTTACTGGTGCGTGAGCTTGGCATCTTCGAGCCGGCCGATGCCGCACCCGCTGCCCCCGATTTCCCTCTACGTCCACTTGCCCTGGTGCGTGCGCAAGTGTCCGTACTGCGATTTCAACTCGCACCCCGCGCCGCAATCTCTTCCCGAGCGGCAGTACGTCGAGGCTTTGCTGGAGGATCTCGAGAACGACCTCGCTCGAGTGGGAGGACGCGCGTTGATCTCGGTCTTCTTCGGCGGCGGCACGCCGAGCTTGTTCTCACCCGAAGCGATCGCTCGGCTTCTCGAGGCCGTGCGCAACATGATTCCGTTCGCTTCCGGGGCGGAAGTGACTCTCGAAGCGAACCCCGGCACGATCGAGCACGGACGGTTCAGCGAATATCGGGCGGCGGGCGTCAATCGAGTTTCGCTCGGCGCGCAAAGCTTCGATTCCCGCCAGCTCGAGCGCCTCGGAAGGATTCATTCGGCCGGGGAAATTACCCGGGCGGTCGAGGAGCTGAGGCGCGCAGGCCTCGAGAATTTCAATTTGGATCTGATGTACGGGCTGCCTGATCAGACGCCTGCGCAGGCGCTCGCCGACATCGAAGCGGCGCTCGCGCTCGAGCCCGCGCACATCTCCCACTATCAACTCACGCTCGAGCCGGGAACTGTTTTCTATCACCGACCGCCACCGTTGCCCGATGCGGACGCGATCTGGCGCATGCAGCTCGATTGTCAGGAGCGCCTCGCGAGCGCCGGGTTCAAGCAGTACGAAGTCTCTGCGTACGCGCGCGAAGGCAGACGCAGCCGGCACAATCTCAATTACTGGCAGTTCGGCGATTACGTCGGCATCGGTGCGGGTGCACACGGCAAGCTCAGCTCGCACACACCTGAAGGCGAGCTCGTCGTTTATCGGACGGCGCGCGTTCGTCAGCCACGCGAATACGTTCGATGTCGTCCTGCCGAGCGCGTATCCGAATGCCGCCAAGTCGAAGCGCGCGACCTGCCATTCGAGTACTTGCTGAACGCGCTGCGCCTGGTGGAGGGGTTCGAGGAGGCTCAGTTCGAAGCGCGGACGGGCGTGTCGTTCTCGGCGATCGCTCGCGAGCTGGCCGAGGCCCGGGGCCGGGGCCTGATCGAGCGAGTGGGGGCCAGCGGCTGGCGCGCGAGCGAGCTCGGGCAGCGCTTCCTCAACGACCTGCAGGCCCTCTTCCTGCCGGGCCCGGCGTCCCGGCAGGCGGAGGGGCAGCCGGACGTGCTGTCAAAGTCGCACGCAAGTTAGTGAAGTACCGCACAAATTCGCCGCCTGGCGACAGCGGCGCACGGCCTGGTTCCGCGCGGGTTATACACACGTTTGAACACCTTGCAATGGGACCGGGCCTTGATGACCGTTCTGCATGCGACGCTTCAGCAGGGGCGTGTAAGTCATTGACGAGAAAAGCGGAAATAGCTTGGCTAAAAAATGAGCAATTTGACGATGTCACATTGCTGCCGCATTCCCGGGGACGCGCGGGACGACTCATCCACACAGTTATCCACAACTTTTGTGGATAACCACGCCCAGAGTCTCGCATGGCGCAGTCAGGGCTTTCCTTACGCCCGGATCCGCCTTGCCGCAGGCCCGCCCGGTCGCTACACTGCGCGCCCTTTTTCCACCCGGCGCCCTGTTTGACGGGGCGGTCGAGCGAGCCATGAAAGCCGGAATTCATCCCGAGTACAAAGAGATCACCGTGACCTGCAGCTGCGGGAACACTTTCCAGACCCGTTCGACGCTGGGCCACGACCTGCACATCGAAGTGTGTTCGAGCTGCCACCCGTTCTACACGGGCAAGCAGAAGATCGTGGACACGGGCGGGCGCGTGGACAAGTTCCGCCGGAAGTACGCCCGCTGAATCAGCGCGAGCGAGAAGGTCGCGAAAGGGGCGCCTCGGGCGCCCCTTTGCTTTTCTGCGCCTCGCGCAGGCTTCTGCCGGCCGTTCGTGCTCCCGTGCCCTGGTCGAGCGTTGGCCCGGACGCTCGCCCGGAGGAAGGTCCTGGCAGGAGGAACTCGGACTCGTGGCGAGGGCTCAAACTGCTCGAGCCTTCGGTGATTTCAGCGCGCAGGAACGCACTCCGCCTGAACGTAGGCTGAGCGCGCGGCGCGACAGGCGCGGACTTGGCGGGGGAAGACCGAGGGTTTATAAGCGCAACGACCGGGCGCCTGCCGGCGCGCCGCCGCTTCGGGATCCACGGCCATGTTTCACCCGACTGCACGTCTCCTGCTCTTCGCGACCACCGCCGCGCTGACGCTGCTCGCGGGCTGCGCGACCAATCCCGTCACGGGCACTCCGGATCTCGTTTTTCAGAGCGAAGCGGGCGAGATCGAACGGGCACGGCAAGTCCATCCGATGCTGCTGCAGCAGTTCGGCGGCGTCTATGACGATCCTGAGCTGCAGATGTACGTGAACGAGATCGGCCAGCGCGCCGCCAAGGCGAGTCACAGGCCGGATCTCAAGTACACATTCACCGTGCTCGACAGCGAAGAGATCAACGCCTTCACGACCGGCGGCGGCTACGTCTACGTCACGCGGGGGATCCTCAACTATCTCAACTCGGAAGCCGAGCTCATGGCAGTGCTGGGGCACGAGATCGGCCACGTCACTGCGCGCCACCCCGTGCGCCAGCAGAGCAAGTCGACGCTCGCGAACATCGGAGCCGCGGCAGTCGGCATTTTCACCGGCAGTGCCGATCTGGCCGGCCTCGCCAATTACGCCGGTGCGGCGCTCGTCCGGGGCTACGGCCGGGAGCAGGAGCTGGAAGCGGACCGACTGGGCGCGGAGTATCTCGTGAAGGTCGGCTATTCGCCCGAGCACATGATCGACGTCGTGCGGCTGCTCAAGAACCAGGAGCTGTTCGAGATCGCACGGGCCCGCGAGGAAAACCGCGAGCCGCACGTCTATCACGGTGTGTTCTCGACTCACCCTGACAACGATCAGCGCCTGCGCGAGGTCGTGACGGCCGCCGAGAAGCTGAAAGTCAGCGCGAACACGCTCGATCCAGGTCGCGAGCGTTACCTGAGGTCGATCGAGGGACTGCCAGTCGGAACGAGCCGCGCGCAAGGTGTGCTCAAGGGCAACCGCTTCTATCACGCGAACCTCGGCATGACGATCGCTTTCCCGAGCGGCTGGAACGTCGAGAACCGGGCGGACCGGCTGCTCGCGATCTCGCCGCGGAAGGACAGCATGCTGCAGATGCAGACGCAGGCGCCGCCGCCGAACACCGGGCCGCGTGAGTTCCTGTCGCGCATGCTGGCCCGTGTGAGCGCCGGGACGCCCGAGCCGATCGAGGTGAACGGCCTGCAGGGCTACACGACCGTGGTGCGCTCGATGCGCACCGAGTTCGGCATGGTTCCGGTCCGCTACGCGGTGATTTACTACAATAATCTCGCGTACGTGTTCGCCGGAGCGAGCAAAGCGTCCTCGGGGGTGCCCTCGGCCGATCCGCTCTTCATGTCGACCATCCGCACGTTCCGTCGCCTGAAGCACAACGAGTTCGAGATGGCCGAGCCGTACAAGATCAAAGTGATCCGTGCGGGCGAGAACACCCGCATCGCAGACCTGGCGAAGCGCTCACCGCTCCCGGAGTACGCCGAGCAGCAGTTGCGGCTCCTGAACGATCTGTACCCGAACAAGGAGCCCGCGCCCGGGCAGCTCCTCAAGATCGTCCAGTAGCGGGCCGGGCGCTCCGGCTGCAATCGGGGCTCCGCCTGCTTGATTCACCGGCGGCGTCATGTAAGTCTGCGCCTCCGTTTGCGCTTGCAAAAAAACGCCTCGCCGGGCGCGAGGCGCCCTGCTTTCTATCGTGGAATCGCCCATGGCCGAGAAGAAATTTGAGCTGACCAACCTCGCTACCGGAGCCAAGGCGACCGTGCCTGTCCGTAGCGGCACGCACGGCCCCGACGTGCTCGACATCTCGACGCTCCCCAAGGACATGGGTGTGTTCACGTTCGACCCGGGGTTCATGGCCACCGCCGCCTGCGAGAGCAAGATCACGTTCATCGACGGCGAGAAGGGGGTGCTGCTGCATCGCGGGATTCCGATCGAGCAGCTCGCCGAGAAAAGCAACTTCCTCGAGGTCGCGTATCTCCTCATCAACGGCGAGCTGCCGACCGCCGAGCAGCTCGCCGAGTTCACGCACGCGATTCAGTATCACACGATGATCAACGAATCGCTGTTGCGGTTCTTCAACGGCTTTCAGGCGAACGCGCATCCGATGGCGATGCTCTCGGGCGTCGTCGCTTCCATGGCGGCCTTCTATCACGACTCGATGGACATCCATAACCCGCGCCACCGGGAAATCTTCGCCCATCGGATCATCGCCAAGATTCCGACGATTGCAGCCGCGGCGTACAAGCACGCGCTCGGCCAGCCGTTCATCTATCCGCGCAACGATCTCGATTACTGCTCGAACTTGCTGCACATGTTCTTCGCAGTGCCGTGCGAGCCGTACAACGTCGATCCGGTCTCGGCGCAGGCGCTCGATCTGCTCTTCATCCTGCACGCCGATCACGAGCAGAACGCGAGCACCTCGACGGTACGCCTCGCGGGCAGCACCGGTGCGAATCCGTATGCAGCGATTTCCGCCGGTATCTCGGCGCTGTGGGGCCCGGCGCACGGCGGCGCCAATGAAGCCGTGCTCGCGATGCTCGAGGAGATCGGCACGGTCGAGAACGTGCCGAAGTACATCGCCAGGGCCAAGGACAAGAACGACAACTTCCGCCTGATGGGCTTCGGGCATCGCGTGTACAAGAACTTCGATCCGCGCGCCACGATCATCCGCGCGATGTGCCACAAGGTGCTCGCGAAGCTCGGCAAGTCGGACAACCCGTTGTTCGAGCTGGCGCTCAAGCTCGAGGAGATCGCGCTCAAGGACGAGTACTTCGTCGAGCGCAAGCTCTATCCGAACGTCGACTTCTACTCCGGCATCATCTACAGCGCGATCGGCATTCCGCGCTCGATGTTCACAGTGATGTTTGCCATCGCGCGTACGGTCGGCTGGGTCGCGCACTGGCAGGAAATGATTTCCGATCCCTCGATGAAGATCGGCCGGCCGCGTCAGCTCTACACGGGGCCGGCCCGGCGCGATTACGTCGAGATCAGCAAGCGCTCCTAAGGAAGGCCCGTCCGCGTCCAGCCGCAGCGCGGCTGGCGATGACGCCAGCTCGCGCTGCAACGGAGACGAGCTCTCAGCGCTCGTGGGCGAGAAGCGATTCGATTTCCGCCGCATCCGCGCGGCGCATGGGACGACCATCGACGGGGCTCGAAGGCGACTGCCTGATGCCGTCGATCGGGAAGACGACCGCATCGATCTGCTTGTCGCCCGCCACGAACTGCACGACAGGATAGGCGACGAGCCGATTCGGTTCATAACGCAGCCGGCGCTCGCCGACGTGATGCGGAATCCCACGCTCCATCAGATGTAGCGCGACCGGCTCCGGTCCCTCAGCGAACACGTGCAGCGTGACTTCGGAGTGCGCCGACGCCGTGCCTGTCAGAACCGGCCCGACGAGCCGTGGCTGGAACTTTTGCAGCAGCTGCATCGCTTGCAGCGCCGTGCGCCTGAGCTTGCTCAGCGTGGTGGAATGCGTCTTCGACTCGAACAGCCGCTGATGCTCGACCAGCGCCGCCTCGATTTCGGTGTTCTTGGGCAGCGCCGCGATGTCGGTCGCTCCCAGACGCTCCGCCGCCTTGCGCTTGGCAAGGCCGAAGTCGTCGATGCCCTGCTCGGACATGATGCGCGCCGCTTCCTGCGCCAACGCTCTTCTGAGCTGCTCCGCACGGGGATGAGTTCGCTTGGCCATCTCGATCGTCTTTGAGTCGCGTGGCGGACTGCTCGGCAGCTCGGTCCGCCTGCCGCAGCATGCTGCGGCACTCGTTTAAGGGAGCCGGCGGGTGAGCGTGCCGGCCGGAACAGGGCTTGGTGTAATCAGAACAGCGAATCTTCTTCCTCTTCCTCCTCTGACGGGTCGGACGGGCTCACGCCGTAAGAAGCGCCGTCGACGGGCGCCTCCGGCGGCAGGTGTCCGGCAATGAACGTCTCGAAGATGGCGTTGGGTTCGCCGGGCCGGGCGGCGAGCCCCGTCTCGGACGAGATCCGCATCGACACCAGCCCCGGCGGCGCCGGCCGGCGCTGCTCCGGAATGCCTTTGAGCGCCTCGCCCATGAAATACACCCACATCGGCAGGGCCGTGCGCCCCCCTTCCTCGCCGGGACCGAGCGAGCGCTCCTGGTCGAAGCCCACCCAGGCGGCGGCGACCAGCGAGGCGTTGAAGCCGCAGAACCAGGCGTCGCGCCGGTCGTTCGTCGTGCCGGTCTTGCCTGCGATGTCCTGGCGGCCGAGCTTCAGGGCCCTGGTCGCGGTGCCTCGGCGGATCACGTCCGCCATCATATCCGTCATCACATAGCTGTTCTGCGGCGTGATGACCTGAGGCGCGAGCCGGCTCTCGTCCAGGTACGTCAGGCCGCCCCAGCGACTCTCATCCGTCATCGGCACCGGCAGCGTCGTCGGCAGCGGCGTGCCTTCCCCGTTCGTTGCGCTCGCGCCCGGCGATTTCTCGACACATTCGCTGCACGCGATTCGGGGCTGCGCTTCGAAGACGATCTGCCCATCCGGCCCGATCAGCCGTTGCAGGTAATAAGGCTCGACTGCGAAGCCGCCGTTGGCGAACACCGCATACGCGCTTGCCATCTCGAGGGGCGACACTTGGGCCGTGCCGAGCGCCAGCGACAGATTGCGGGGCAGGCTGTCCTTCGGAAATCCGAAGCGCTCGATGTACTGCGTGGCGTAAGCAGGGCCAATCGTGTTCATCACGCGGATGGACACGAGATTGCGCGAACGCACGAGCGCCTCACGCAGTCGCATCGGGCCGCGAAACTCGCGCGTGACGTTCTGTGGCCGCCAGCTCCCCTCGAGGGCAACATCCTCGATCACCAGCGGAGCGTCGTTGATCATGCTGGCGGGAGTGAATCCGTACTCGAGCGCGGCCGAATACAGGAACGGCTTGAATGCCGAACCGGGTTGACGCTTCGCTTGCACCGCGCGGTTGTAGTTGCTCGCGAAGTAATCGAAGCCGCCGATCAATGCCACGACGGCCCCGTCCTGTGGATCGAGCGAGACGAACGCTCCCTGCACTTGCGGAATCTGCACCATGCGCCAGCTGCCCGATGTCTCCTGCGCCACGTAGATGACGTCATTGGGTGCGAGAACATCGCTTGCACGCTGGAGCGCAGGGCCGACGCTGCCGTCGGGCCTCGGCTCGCGCGCCCACTTGATTGCATCCCAGCCGAGATTGATGCGCCCGTGCTGACGGGCGAATGCCACGGCACTCTTGTCGTCCACCGAGAGCACGATTGCAGGCAGGAGCCCGCCGCGCTCGGGAAATTCCTCGAGCGCCTGCGCCCACTCCTTCTCCCGCGCGTTCTCCGGCAGGCTGACGCGGCCGGCCGGGCCGCGATAACCATGTCGCTGATCGTATTCCACGAGCGCCGCACGCAAGGCGCGGACAGCCGCGCCCTGGAGCCTGCTGTCCACTGTCGTGATCGCTTCGTAACCCGCCGAGTACACCTCCGGCCCGAGCTTCTCGAACAGATCCGCTCGCACCATTTCGGCGACGTACGGCGCTTCCACCTCGACCGCCGGCCCATGCAGCTTCGATTCCACGGGTGCGTTGAGCGCAATCTGATATTCGTCGTGAGTGATGAACTCCTTCTCGCGCATGCGCCTCAGCACATAAGCCCGCCGCTGGCGCGCGAGCTGCGGATTCGCCACCGGGTTGTCGCGCGAGGGCAGCCGGAAAGTGCCCGCAATGAGCGCGATCTCCGGCAAGATCAGCTGATCGACGGTCTTGCCGAAGTAGACCTCGGCCGCCGCGCCGATGCCGTAGGCGCGCTGGCCGAGAAACATCTTGTTGAGATAGAGCGTGAGGATTTCCTGCTTGGTGAGCTCCTGCTCGATGCGCAAAGTCGTGAAGATCTCGATGAGCTTGCGCCGATAGCTCTTCTCCGGCGTCAGGAAGATGCCGCGCGCCAGCTGCATGGTGATCGTGCTGCCACCTTCGGATTTCTCGCCTGAGAGCAGATGCCGGACGATGGCTCTGAGGAGCCCGGGGTAGTCGACGCCCCCGTGCCGGAAGAAGTTGTCGTCTTCGGCGGCGAGCACCGCATTGATCATCTGCGTCGGGATCGCGTCGAACGACAACGGAATGCGCCGCTCCTCGCCGAACTGCGCGATCAGCTTGCCGTCGCGGGTGTAGACCCTGAGCGGCACCCTCAGGCGGATGTCCTTGATCGTGCTCACGTCCGGCATGGCCGGCCGCAAGTACTGATACGCCCCGGCGAGCCCGAGCACCAACGCGCCTATGCCCATCAGGGCCAGAGCGGTGAGAACCCGGGGCGGAGAGGAAAGATAACGTCGCATGAGAGGAAGCAATCCTAAGTCCTTGCCTTACAAAATGGTCGTATGCAATATAGGTCGCAACAACGACCTCCAAGCGCATCCCGAGAGGCAGGCGCGAAACGGTGAATCCGGCAGAACTCGGACCCGGGTGGCCTTGAGAGCGATGGGGACAATCATACGAGCAACGCGACTCTTCGATGCGTCCCGGCCCGGCTCGTTCCACGCCCCGGGGTTGATTCAGCAAGGGGCTGATTACGGGCGGCGGCTTCGGCCCTGAAACTCGACGTTTTGCCCGGAAAATCGCCGTCGCGGACCGGCTCTCTTCAGGAAAAATTCAACGGTTTAGCCCGGGGATTGTCGCGATGGTATTTCGTGAGGCTGCTCACATTCAACTTAACGCGCGGCTGTATATAGTTGCCGCCCGTGCTTCGTGCCCGATCTCCGATCGTGACCTAAGTACCTGATCACCAAAGGGAATCAGCGTGCTACTTTCCGCA
>DASVCI010000162.1:0-6015 GCA_036381695.1 Steroidobacteraceae bacterium | reverse complement strand
CGCGTAGAATTTGACCTGGAGCTTCTTACTCCAGACTTCCCGCCAGCCTGCGGCTGGTCAGACTATCGCATCAGTGAGAAGCGCTTGCGCCTTCCTCACCGCCGCTTCACTTAGTCGTTGCGGGTCACGCTTCATAGCCTTCAATTCGTCTAGCAGGTGCTCGCGTAGCTCTTGCGCTACGTGCTTACCCATCACGTTATCGATCATCCAGAGCAACAACTTCGCTTGCTCCTTCTTGATCTCTAAGTGATTGACGATGTTTTGAAGAAACGGCCTTGCCTGCTTGCCATGCAGCGCCCAATAGTGAGCGCTCTGCCAAACAGGATTCTTGCTCGATCGCTTGGCTTCCCACACGCTGCCGCCGTGATTAGCCTGCAAAATGTCGAGCAAGAATTTCGACGGCGCCGCGAGCGCAATGCGCACACGCGGACGAATATACGGGCGGCCCGGATAGTCACGATGATGCGTGATCTGCACATCCAGGCATCCCTCGCCGTCCACAAGACCTGCTATGTACTTCCAGCTCAATCGCTTCATGGACCTTTAGTCCGAACTGCGAATCTGGTTTGTCGTGTTCCCTCTGGTTCCGGCACCCGAAGTCCGGTTCCAGTTATTCAGAAGCGGTTTTGAATCCCCAAAGTTACTTAGGGATGAAATTCCCGTTGGGGAGGTTGCCCCCCGTGCGTGCGACTGTAGCGGGCATGGTGATAACTCCAGCTACGGGACACGGCCGTCATCACGACGGTCGAAACTGCCCCTACCCGTTAACGATGCGTCCCTCCTTCATCGCTTCGTCGATTTCCGCCTCGCGCCGCTGGAACTCCTCGGGCGACATGGCAGCGATCTCCGAGCGCTTGAAGGTGGGCTTGGTCTCTTTCGGCTGAGTGCGAGCGCGTGGAGTTGCCGGCGTAGCGGCAGCACGGGCTTGATTGATGCGAGCCGATCCGACCGCCTGCTTGTAGCGGTCGAGCACTTCGATCACGTCCGCGGCAGTGCCTTCGTCGATGGCACGCCGGGTCATGGGCGTCTGACGGTCGAGCCAGCCCTCGAACTCGTCGCTGTTGCGGATATCGAAGGCATCCGGGTGCGCCTTGAGGATGGCATCGATGTGCGCCTGCTCCTCAGCGGCGCGCTCTTCCTTCGCCTTCTCCGCGACCGTCTTCGAGACTTCGCCAACCTGACCGCCGAGTACCTGGACCTGCTTCTGAAGCGCAGTGACCGAGGTGAGCAGCGGTTGGACGAACTTCTCGTACAGGCTCGGGTAGTCCTCCTTGAGCCCTTCGAGATCGGCAGGGATCTCACCGCTCGGCGCCGAGTCCGTTGCCGGGGGCGCGTTCTTCGCGGCTTCGAGTTCCTGCTTGAGACGGGCGACTTCGCTTTCGAGGCCCTGGGATTTCTCCGCCAGTGCCTTGTTCTCGCGGCGCAGCTCCGCCGCTTCCCGCGTGGCGCGGTGCATACGCGCCTGCGCGTTCCTGATGCGCTCCTGCGCGTTCTCGAGCGTCAGGCCATCCAGCTCGTCGGAATCCGCGGGGGGCGACGGCTCGGGCTGCTCGGGTTCCTTGTTCGGTTCCGGCTCGGGCTCGGGCTCGGGCTCGGCAGGGGGGTCTGCCGGCGGGTTGGCCGGCTGGTTCGCCTGCTTCAAAAGCTCATCGGCTTCCTTGTCCCACTGCTCGAGTTGGGATGCTTTCGGCATTGCTACCTCCGGGTCGCAGAAACGCGAAAGGCCCCTTTCGGGGCCTTCGCGCTACTACGAGAGTCCGTGTTGTAGTTGTTATTTCCGGCTTACTTGAACCGGGCCATGTCCCGCTCGATCCGCTCGCGCAGACCGAGCAGGTAGCGCAGCTCACCGGCTGCGCCTTGCAGCCGACCGATGTACCCGCGCTTGTCGGGATCGGTCTGCTCCAGCTCCTTCAACCTATGCGACAGCCGCCGGTTGAGGAATTGCGCCACTACGGGCCACAGCGGGTCCGCTGTGACCATGAGCAGCGCCTCCGCCTCCTGCCGGGACGGCTGGAGCGCCGCCTGGAGCGACTCCATCTGCTCCGGCGCCGGGGATCGCTTGTCCTGGTTCGGGCTCATCGGGGCCTACCTCGTCGGGGTTGAGATCGAGCGCGACGGCGGCCTCGCGCAGCGTCTTCGCGCGCTTCTCAGGACCGATGAGCTGGGCATCCACCGGATTCGCCGTGAGCGCAAGGTACTGGATGATGCGCTGGCTCTGGATCTCCTTCGCCAGGAGCGCCGTCGAACCGCGCGCCTCGACGTTCATGTCGCCCTTGATGCGGGCCTTGTCGCTCCACTGCATGTTCCAGTGGTAGAAGCCCGTGATCGTCGGCTCGATGAGGCCGTCGTCGATGTTCTTGACCACCGCCTTGAGCGCGACGTTGCTCGCGCCCATGAGCATGGAGAGGCCCGAGGCCGTCTTGTTGAGCCCCGGCATCTGCTCGCCGTGCGTGTAGCTCGGCAGGTTCGTTTCCTCGTCCATGAACTTTCGCATCATCTCGACGATGCGGACGAGGAACTCGGTGATGTTCTCCGCCTTGTAGAAGCGAAGCAGCGGCGCGCTCGGATCGCCGCCCTCGCGCAGCCAGATGCGCCACGGGTGCAGATCCTTCGGGTCTTCGCCCGGCGCGAGCAGATCGAGGTTCACCTCCACCTGCGGGCCGCTCGAGAGCGCGGCGTTGTCGAGCAGCGCGCGCACCGCGGCATTGAGCACGGTCTGGGTGTCGCGCATCTCGCGCGGCACGCCGTTGCCCCAGAACTTGTGCGGCACCCTCTCGTAGTGCCAGATCTGGTACGGCAAGCGCTGAGGCTTCAGCGGGTTCAACTGGACCTTGATGGTCCGCATCGCGCAGAACCAGACGTTGCCCTGAAGCTCGTGCGAGAGCTTGTCCGGGTGGACCTGGACGCCCGCGGCAGCGAGATCGGCGCCCGAGATCTGGCCCCAATACTCGATCACGTCGTAGCGCCGGTCCATCGGCATGGACGCGCTCGTCTTCGCGATGTTGCGCCGCTCCGTTTCGTGGTGCAGATCCGTGTGATTGCCGTTCGGCAGCACCCGGATGATCTCTTCGATCGCCTCCTTGCTGAAGCCCGGATACTCCGTGAGCCCGCGCAGGTGCATGGCCGCCATGACGTGGCGCTCGAAGATGCCGGTCGCATCGTCGATGTCCGTCACATAGGGCTCGGGATACACATCGAAGATGCTCGGCGCATCGAGCCCCGGCACCACGCGCTCGGTCATCGTGAGCCCGAAGCGACCGCCCGGAAAGCGTTGCCAGCGCTCCTCGCGCTTGACGCGCACCACCGGCCCCTTCAGGCAGCCGCTACCGAGCAGGCAGCCCTCCATGATGGCGATCTTGAACTTGTGCTCGTACTTCGCCTCGACGAGCTGGTCGTCGATCTCGGTCTGCATCTCCTCGGCCGCCTGCTTGGCGTTGATGCGCTCGATCTCGACGAGATCCTCATCGGTCGGCGCCGGCGCCTCGGGTGCCACCTGGGCGATCTGCTCGGCGAGTTCGGCCTTGCGCCATGGCAGCAGCTCCGGCACCGGCGTCGCCTTGATGGCCCAATGGCGGTCGTGGCCGAGCAGCATGTCGATCAGTCGCGCGTAGGCCGCGAGCGTCTTCATGCGCGTGAGCTGCATATAGACGCTCGTCTTGTCGCCGATCTTGGCCTGGATGTCGGGCTCGTAGATGCCGTTGAACGCGCGCAGATCCTTCAGCCACTCCTCCTCCTGCTCGCGCCGGGCGTCGCTCCACTCCTGGAAGCGGCTGGCGAGCACGCGGCCCAGGTTGTCGGCGATCTGCTCCTCGGGGCGCGCCGGCTCCTTCTTGTCCTCGCCCTCGGGCTTCGGCGCGTTGAAGTCGAACGGCATGAGCCCGAGCGAGCCGCTGCCCTTCTCCGGCGGCGTCGTGAGATCTGGCTGCTGAGGAACGGCGACCATCAGCGCACCATCCCCCACTTGTCGGCCTTCTGCTGCGCGGCAGGCGCCTGATGCTGACGCGGGACGTGAAGCAGCATCTCGCCGGCAATCGCCCGCGCCATTACGCGGTCATCGTGACAGCCGTCCATCGCCCGCAGCTTCCCCTTCTCATCTTGGATGAACGTCATCATTTCGCGGATCGTGTCCACACAACTAATTCTGGCAGTACCCTCGCGGATCTCCGCCGCCAACTGATCGATGATCTTGCACTTGCTCTTCTGCGTGGTCTGCCAGCCGAGCTTTTTCGTCGGCTTGCCCGAGCGGTGCTCGAGGTCTTCCTGGACGTACAGGCGCTTGTAGTTGCGGTTGCGCAGCCGCGTCAGCGTCGTCAGGCCGTGGTTGTTTCGCTCGACGCCCAACAGGGCGTCGTGGTACCAGCGCCCCAACGCGAAGCACACGTCACCGAACTGATCGGGATCGATGTGACCGTGCCAATGCGCAACCTGTGCGCCGTCCGGGTAGCGCAGCACGTCGGCACAGGAGTAGTCGCCGTGTTCCAACCCTTCGGCCACGTCGGCGCCGATCACGTAGCGCTCTCCCGCCTTCGGCTCGCGGAACACGAGCAGGCGCCCGTCCTCGCGCTTTTCGATGCTGCCACCGAGTGTCACCTCGGCGCGGTAGAGCGGCCGGAAGCACTCCGCGCGCGCCTCGCGCAGCTTCTGGCGATCGAAGATCGATCGCCCGGCGCCCAGGCCGTACTCGCCGAGCAAGAACACGCGGATCTTCTCGGCATCGAGCGAGCCAATCTGGCGCAGCCAGTATTCGTAGCCGAGCGGCTGATTGTGGACGTTCTCGGCTGCCGGGTTCGGCTCGTAGGCGATGACGTTGCCCAGGCGATCGCGCTTCTCGATCAGCGCGCCGGGTTGTCGGAAGAAGCGCCAGCCATCGGGCGTGTTCTCCTCGGACTTGGTGTAGTACCAGTGCCCCTCTGGGGGCGGGTTCGTGTCGAGCAGCAGCCCCGACCAACTCGGCCCCCCGTGCCGCTTCGGCGGATAGCGCCCGACGCGGAGTATCAAGCCCTCAATCACCTCGATAGGCACCTCGCGCGCCTCGTTGACCCAGGCGCCCGTGATCTCAAGCGACAGAAGCTTCTTCACGTCGGCTTCCTTGTCGAGCGACAGGAACATGAACTCGGCATCGACCTGCGAGCCGTCCTCGTCGTCCACCACTCTGACATGGTGCGTGATCGGCACGTCCCATCGCATCTTCCCGAAGAGATGCTCCGGGAACCATTCGAGCCAGGTCTTGATCGTGGTCGATTTCAGCTCGGGGTACGTGTTGCGCGCGATGACCCAGCGGCTGTAGCGAACCCCGTCGATCGGGCTTCGCCGCTGCGCGCCCGCCAGGGCCATGAGCTTGCGCGCGCAGACCGAACTCTTCCCCGAGCCCACCGGCCCCATGATCGCATCGACGTAGCCGAGGTTATGGAAGAACGCATCGGCTACAGGCCCGACCTCTCGAACCTCAACGATTCGGTCGGATACGCTCAAATCGGACACGAGTCGTGATCGTCCCGCTGTGCTCCACCTTGTCCGTGTAGAGCTTCAAATGCCGCCCGAGCAATTCCAGCGCCTTGGTCTTGTCCCAGAACTTGATCTTCCTGACCCGCTGGACGACGGCCACTTCCTCGACCTCCTCATCGTCCTCGCCTTGCTGGCCGGCGCTCAGGGTGCGCTCGACTGTATCGACTCCAGCGATCGCCCGGCGCACGTCCTCCGGGATCTCATGAAGCGGGCGAAGCCGCCCTTCCTCGTCGAACGCCTGCGAGATGTCGCACATAGCAAGGCGCATCAGCTCGCGCAGCACGTCGTCCTGGCGCACCTCAACGCGCGCGGCGCGCTCATCCATCGCCTTCCGGACGGCCTGGGCGACCTGAGCATTCCTGAGCAGCCGCGCGGCATTGACCTCGGCGGCATTGCCCTTCGCGGTGTAGCCCGCGCGGCGGTAGGCCGCCGTGGCGTTCAGATCGACGAGGTACTCATCGACAAAGCGCTGCTGCTTCGGCGTCAGGCCCTTTTCGGGCTTCTTGTTCT
>DASVCI010000161.1:0-3487 GCA_036381695.1 Steroidobacteraceae bacterium | reverse complement strand
ATCGTGATGCCGGAGTCGAAGCTGTGGATCGGCCCGTATCGCTGCTTCCACCATGCGTTCGCTGGGCGGGCGCGACAGGCCGACCCATCGAAATGGTTCGTCGTGCCGGCGAGCTGGAAGCCCCCCGGCTGGCAGAGGCTCGATCCGTGGGAAGGCTGGGTGAAGCTCGATGAGCCGCATCGCTTCATTTATCGCAGGCAGGCTGTGCTGAAGCCTCCCACTCGGGTTTGCAAGAACGGGCACTTCAGCCCGCGCTATGCGAACCGAGGCTGCCGACAATGCCGATGGGAGCGACACAAGGCGTGAGCGAGTTCGCGGCCTACGTCAAGCACGGCTGGGTGCTGACGCCGATCAACCCCGGCGAGAAGCGCCCATTTGGCAAAGAGTGGAACCGACGGGAGAACTGCGTCACGCACCCCCTCGCGGCGGCGCGGCTCTCGGCTGCGGGGCTCTGCCACGCCTACAGCGGGACGTGCGCCATCGACATCGACAACATCGACGTGGCCCGTGCATGGCTCTCGGAGCGCGGCATCGACCTCGACGAACTCCTGACGTCCCCAACAGCCGTGCGCATCGAGAGCCCGTCTCCGGGCCACGCGAAGCTGCTCTACGCCCTTCCCGTGCCGCTACCGAGCAAGAAGCTCGCCGAATACGGCAAGCGACGGATGGCGCTCGAGCTGCGCTGCGGCACGGCCGACGGCCTGACGGCTCAAGACGTGCTGCCGCCCTCGCCCCACCCGCTTGGCGGCCAGTACCGCTGGGCTGGCGATGGCGTGTGGACCGACCTCCCGCCGCTGCCCGAGGCCCTGCACCAGTTGTGGGTCTCGCTGACGGCGACGACCGTCGAGCGCAAGACCGAGCCTACGATCGACAGCTCACAGCTCGGCTCGCTGCTCGACGGGCTCGATCCCGACATGACGCGAGACGATTGGTATCGCGTCGGCATGGCGATCCATCACGAGACCGGCGGCTCGGAGGCGGGCTTCAAGCTGTGGCACGACTGGTCATCGCTCGGTGAGAAGTACCGAGGCGAGAAGGACTGCCGCACGGTTTGGAACAGCTTCTCTCTCGGCGGCGGGATCACGGGCCAGACGCTCGTGCAAATGCAGGCTGCTGCTGTTGACCCCGACGAATTCCCGATCGTCCCGATCACGCAGCCCGAGCCCGTTACCAACTCGCCAATCAAGCTCTGGACCGCGGGCGATCTGCTCAAGCCCCATGACGCGCCGCCTTATCTCGTCGACGGGCTGATCGAGCAAGGGGCCGAAGCATCGCTCATCGGGCCGTCGAAATCGTACAAGTCGCTGTTCGCCTTGGAGCTGGGCGTTCGCGTTGCAACCGGCACGCCATTCTTCGGACGCGCGACGACACAGGGGCTCGTGATGTACCTCTGCGGCGAGGGCGCGGGCGGCCTGCGGCATCGGCTTCAAGCTCTGCGCTACGCCCGCGACCTCGACTTCTCGCGCGCTCCTTTTGTCATATTGCCGCGCCCTTTTGCGCTGCCCACAGCGGAAGGCGTACAGCTCGTGCGCAATCACATTGCCGAGGCCGAGAAGCAGTTTAACTGTGAACTTGGGTTGCTTATCATCGACACGTTCGGCCGGTTTAACAGCGGCGAAGAGAATGTCGCAGAAGACCTCTACAAGTTCTTTCGGGCTGCTTCCGCTTGCCGTGGGCGTGCTGCTCTGCTTGTGGTTCATCACACGGGTCATTCGGATAGTAGCCGTGGCCGGGGCACGAGCGCTTGGGAGCAAGCTGTTGACACTGAGTTCGTCGCTACGATCAAGGAAGACACCGAGACGCGCGTCTTCACCAACACCAAGCAGAAAGACGGTGAGCCCGCAGCGCCGATGTACTTCCGGCTCGCCAAGCACAAGACGGACTCGACCCGGGTCGGTCAGCCGGTGACGAGTGTCGTTCTCGAGCCGACGGTAATGGAAGCGCCCACCGTGAAGCTCGGCATGAACGAACAGCTCGTCGTCGAGACCGTCGACGCGCTGAGCGGGCAGGATGTCGAGACGATCATCGCCGAGACCGTGCGCCAGATACCGAAGCCCGACGGCCGCGACAAACGGCGCGAGCGCGTCCGCCGGGCGCTCACGAGCTGCGTGGCGAAAGGCGTGCTCGAGATTCGCGACGAGAAGGTTTACAGGGCCGGCGACGTGCTGGCCGATTTCGACGATCTCATAGGAGTCGGATGAGCAGCGAGCTAACAGAAGTTGATCGTCTGTCGTCCCGCGGCGTGGAGATCATCAACGCGATCTTGCTGAGCGACGCGCCCGACGCCGACGTGCAGCGGGCGCTCGACTCGATGCGCCGGCATCTCGATGCGGGGCTCAAGCAGACAGAGCGGAACATGCAGCACGACGACTTCAGCGACTTGCTTGGAGGATGAGGATGAGCACTTTTTCTCGCAAGTACCTCGAAGACATATACGCGCGCCTCAAGGAATACGGCGTACCTCGGCCCTATCACGCCATCTTTACTGAGGCGCTGTACGAGGAAAGCAAGGGTGAGTTGCCGCCGCACGAGGTCACGAAGCGAGGGGACAACCTCGTTTTCATCAAGCTGCTAGGGGGGTGACAAATGACCCGGCGCCTGCATCGCATCGTCCGCGAATCCGAGGTCGAGGCGTACCTCGTCAAGAAGGTGCGCCAGCTCGGCGGCTGGGCGTACAAGTTCGTGGCGCCCGGCCATCGCGGCGTGCCCGATCGCCTTGTGCTCTGGCCTGGCGGCGGTATCGAGTTCGTCGAGCTGAAGGCCCCTGGCAAGGAGCCGACGCTTCAGCAAATGCGAGAGCACGCGCGAATCCGGCGCCTTGGGCAAGCGGTGACGGTGCTCGACAGCCGCGAGGCGATCGACTCATGGCTCGAGCGTGCTCCCGACTTCAACGATCTGCTAGGAGTGAAGACAGATGTCTGAGAAAGAGAAGCGCACGAACGACGGCACGATCCGCAACGGGCAGCTCGACGAGGGCTTGAGGTGGTTCCGCACCGATCCGGTCGACGAGAACATGGGCATCATCGTCTTCCAGTTCGAGACCGGCGGCTTCAGCGTCACGTTCAAGCGAAACATGACGATGACCGAGATCGCCGACAAATTCGAGGAGCTGGCGTATCGCGTGCGACGCTACCAGCGCGACGGCTGGCCGATGATCTCGTTTCCGGGGCACTGAACCGATGGCCCTTGACTTCTGGCCGCGTGCCGCCCAGCAGAAGATGCGGGATCACGCGCTCTACCACAACCGTTGCAACATCTGGGCGGACCCCGGCGTCGGCAAGACGGGCGGCACGTATACCGCCATCGACCTCTTGAAGCTGCTCGGCTCGCAGTTCTTCCCGTGGCTGGTGCTCGCCCCGAAGCAAGTGGCTGTCGACGTATGGCCGCGTGAACAGCGGAAGTGGAATCAGTTTCGCGATCTCAGGGTCGTCTGCCTCGCCGGGCGCGAGGACGCCTTCGATCGCATCGAGCAGCTTCGACGGCCGGC
>DASVCI010000160.1:0-63318 GCA_036381695.1 Steroidobacteraceae bacterium | reverse complement strand
TGCGTATAGGAGCGCAACGGACTTGCGACATTGACCTGGGGCATGGGCGGGCTCGCTCGGGCTCGTTCGGCCCTAGAGGCCGGGGCTTGCGGCCGTCACCGAATAGATTTCCGGCAGGTGACGCGCGATGCAGCGCCAGGATCTCCCTTCATCGGCGCTGGCCCAGACCTCGCCGGCGGTCGTTCCGAAGTACAGGCCCACCCGATCCTGCTGATCCGCGCACATGGACTGACGCAGCACGGTCATCCAGGCCCGCTTCGGTAAGCCCTCATCCTGTCGTTGCCAGGTCTCGCCCGCATCGCGCGTCATGTAGACGGCGGGCTTTCCATCGACGCTCGTCCGAGGCCACACCTCGGTGCCGTCCATCGGGATCACCCAGGCGGTATCGGGCTCGGCATGATGAACGACGATAGGAAAGCCGATGTCCCCGACTTCACGCGGCATGTTGTCACCGATGCGGATCCAGCGTCGGGCCGGCCGGTCGAGGCGATAGATGCCGCAGTGGTTTTGCTGATAGAGGCGGTCCGGCCGGACGGGGTGCAGCACGACGCAGTGCGGATCGTGGCCAAACTGTGCGTTCGGGTCGGGAAGAAAATCGGCCGCGCATCCTTCATTCAACGGCGCCCAGTCGCGCCCGCCATCGGTCGATTCGAAAACACCCCCGCCGGACAGCCCGACATACAGGTGCCCCGGGTCCCGGGGATCGACGAGGATCGAATGGGTGAGGGGGCCGTCGGGCGTGCCGCCACCGAACGTCCATTGCGGCAACATCGGATGATCGTTGAAACCATCGATCGGTTCCCAGTGCTCACCCGCGTCCGACGAACGGAACAAGCCCGCAGGGGAACTGCCGGCATACCAGAGGTCCGGTTGGCTCGCATGGCCGGGAGTGAGCCAGAACACCCGCTCCACCGCGCGGGCAGCTTCTTCGTCCGCCGCTTTGCGGAACGCGGGCGGCTGCGTCGCCTCCTTCCACGTGGCGCCCCGATCGCTCGAGCGAAACACAGTCGGCCCCAGGTGGCCGGTTTTCGCGGCGATCAGGACTGATTCGGGATCGCGCGGATCCTGCACGATGTGATGAATGACGTGTCCGAGAAACTGAGGTCCCTCGAGCGTCCAGCTCTCGCGCTGCTCGTCCGAGCGCAGCACGAACGCGCCCTTGCGGGTGCCGATCCAGATCGTCTGTACCGCCATTATGGTCTCCTCCCGTTCGTCGACTCCCCAAGGACGCGGCAAGGAGCGAGGAGCCGACGGCCATTCTGCCTCAACATGCGCCGGAGAGGTGGGGGTCGGCGAGCGTTCCGCCTCGTGCGCCGCGCTGGAGGCTCATGACGGCAATGACGGATGTCCCGGCCGCACGGCCGCTCGCAGAATCCGTCTCCTTCCTCTCAATTCGAGCGGACGCGCCCGAGGAGGTTGCATCATGAGTGCCGAGGTCGCCTACGAGCTGCATTACTGGCCGACCATCCAGGGTCGCGGCGAGTTCGTCCGGCTCGCGCTCGAGCAGGCCGGCGTCGCGTACGTGGACGTCGCCAGGCTCCCGCAGGAGCAGGGTGGCGGTGAAGAAGCGCTATACGAGTCCCTCGATCGTGTGCATCCACACACGATTCCTTTCGCGCCGCCGTATCTCAAGACGGCCTCCGGCATGGTGATCGCGCAGACGGCGAACATCCTGCTCTTTCTAGGGAGACGACATGGGCTCGCCCCGAGCGAGGAAGCAGGGTGGCTGTGGGCACATCAACTGCAGCTCACGATCGCTGACCTGGTGGTCGAAGCACACGACGCTCATCATCCCATCGGCGTCACGCTGTACTACGAGGATCAGAAGCCGGAAGCGGTGAAGCGCGCCGACGCCTTCCGCAAGCATCGGATGCCGAAGTACCTTGGCTATTTCGAGAAAGTGATCGAGCGCGCGCCGGGGCAGGGCTGGGCGCTGGGGAACGAGGTCACGTACGTCGATCTCTCACTGTTTCAGGTCGTCGAAGGCCTTCGATACGCATTTCCGCGCTGGATGCACAAGCATGCTGGGAAGTACCCGCGGCTGCACGCCTTGCGCGATCGGGTTGCTGCTTTGCCGCGCATCGAGGCGTACCTGAAATCACCGCGCCGCATTCCGTTCAACGAGGAAGGGATCTTCCGCCACTACGACGAGCTGGACGCGCCTGATTGAACACTGTTTCCCTGCCCGGCACGCGGGGCAGGGCAAGGCGGGGTAGCTCGCATTCACGAGGCGGCTTCTCGAGCCCGGCGCCGGCGGCGAGCACGCCAAAGCGCCCAGATCACGATTGCGATCGCAATCAGAACACAGATGATCGGGGCGATGAGGGCGAGCAGCGACAGGCCGCCGGCACTGACTGTTTCCGCCGTGCTCACCACTGGATTGCCCAGGCCGCCCGTGAAGGCCGTGCTCTTGGCCCGTATGACGGCGGCCGTCGCTTTGGTTGCGCCTGCCATGCCCCCGCCGGCGATCACAGCGATCGGCCATCGTGCCTCAGCCGGCAAATCCACCATCACCGAAGCGCTGGCCAGCACGCCGGCGACCACGGCCAGCGGCGCTTCCAGCGCATCGAGCGCATGATCGACGCCCGGAATATAGAAGGCGAATGTTTCCACGACCGCAGCCGTGCCGAGCCCGACCAACGCGGGGGTGCTTGCGAGCCAGGCGAAGGAGTCCGTCACCGGAATCCAGCCGGTGCGAGCGGCGAGACCGGCGATGAGCAGCGGAATAAAGACGCGAAAGCCAGTCGCTGCGGCGAGCCCGATTCCGAGGGTGATACTGAGCAGAAGCTCTATTGAGAGGTCCACGGGGAAACTAACCATGGACCGCCACGAACGGTTCCATGCAATTGGTCGCCGCGTGCAACGGAGGCCAGCAATTTACCAGCTACGTGAGCGCGGCACGATTCTGATTCAGGGGAGTCGGGGCCACGGTTCGCATGCCTGACGGCATTCGAGTCATCGATACGGCGGGGCGCTTGGTCATGCCGGGGTTGCCACTCGAGCGGCGCTGTGCGCAGCCCGACAACGGTTATCCGCCCGCTTATCGCTGATCAGGAGCGCGAATCGCGCGCAGCAGCTCGCGCGAGATGCGCTCGTCGATCTCGGCGGCGTACTTGAGATGCACCGGGTAGCGCACGATCGCCTCGACTCCTTCGGCTGAGAACCGCAGCCGCACCTGTGGTTGCGGATCGACGGGAGCTGCGCTCGAAGAGGCAGCTTTCTGGATTTCGCGTGCCTGACGCACGATGTCTTCGCGGTAGTCCGCAATCACTTCGCGTGCGGCAGTCACCAATTCATCCTTGAGCCGCGTGTGATCGGCGCCGGAAGGCAAGCTGAGCGTGATCTCGTGCCAGGCCAGGTCGACTCCGGGAATCTGCTTGAAGAGCCCGCCGGAGGCCTGAAAGATGATCGAGTTGGCGAAGCCGACGACGCGGCCGGTCGGGCTCATCGGGCCCTGGCCGCTCAGCTCCATGAGGTGCAATCGAACCAGCCCCATGTCGATCACTTCGCCGGTGACGTTCCCGATCTGCACGCGGTCGCCGACCCGGATGCCGTATTTTCCGATCAGGAAGAAGTAGCCCACCACCGACACCAGGATGCTCTGCATGGCGACCGCGAGGCCGGCGGTGATGAGCCCGGCGAAAGTGGCGAGCGAGCCGAGCTCGGTCACGAAGGTCGAGGCGACGATTGCGATCACGAGGCCCCAGAGCACGATTTTTCTGAGCAGCAGGTGCCGCGCGCGTTGCTTCTGATCCCGAACGAAACGAAACACGCCCCGGCGCCAGATTTCCGCCCCCACGAAAACGAGGCCCAACATCAAAACGAACATCGCCGTTCGTACGACGAGAGCGCGCAAGGCCTCGCGATACTGCCGTTGGGTCGTTTCGCGCCAGTTGCTCAGGTTCCGTCGATACTGATCGAGCAGGATCTCGGCCCGGCTCAATGGCGTGACGATCGCGGAAGTCTGCTGATACAGCCACGCCAAGATATCGTATTGATCCCGCATCGCTCGCAATGTCGTGCCATCGGCCGCATGCGATTGCGCTTGCGCCGCGAGTGCCTGGCCACGCTGGGTCAGACGTCTGAGCTGCTCGAGGGGCGGCGTGCGGATCTGCGTGAAGAGTTCCTTCAGCTCGACCGTCCGCCGGTCGACCGTCTCGATCGTTCTCGCCTTGGCCTGAAGCCTGAGCACCGCGCCCGTCAGGTCCCAGATGCCGAAGCCGGCGAGCGAGCCCGTTGCGGCTGTGGAGGAGGCTGCTGGCGTTGCGGCCGTGGCGGAGGTCGGTGGCGACACATCTGTCGAAGGGATGGAGGCGGCGATGGCGTCGATGTGCGCCTTCAGAGCGTTCGCGCCGAAGCCCTCCTCATCGTTCTCGTGCTGGAAGCGCGCCATGTTCGCAAGGAAGTTGCGGCGCGCGTTGATCAGGTCGAGCTCGCCTTGCAGCACCGAAACCCGCGCTTGCACGTCTGACTTCTCGCGAGCGCTTGCGGCGGCGGCTCGCCGCTTGGCCGCGGTGATCTGCGCCTCGAGCTGGGCGCGCTGCTCGTCCAACTCCTTCTGCGCGCGTCGCAGAGACTCCTGCGATGCCGTCTGTGCACGCTCGCGCGCCGCTCCCGCCTCGCTGCTCAGGAGCTCGGCATTGGCGCGGGCGATCTCGAACGCGAGCGCCATCAGCTTCTCGGCCGTCTGCCGATTCGCATACAGGATCAGCAGATCGCTCGGCTGGGTCGCGGCCTGTTGCTGGAGGCCGAGCGTACGGTACCAATCCACTGTCTGATCGAGAATCTGCACGACCTGGTCGCCCGTCATGACGGCGCGCGATTCGCGTTGCTCGGAGGTCGGATTCGCATCCGACTCTGCCGCGAGCGCCGGGACGCCCATCCCGGCAAGCCACAGGAGCAGGAGAACGATCACCATGGAGTATCCTTGTTGCTCGAAGCGGTTCGTCCTATTGCAGTCTCCGGAAAAGCGTACCTTCTTCTCGAAAGTCGTGAGCTCGCAGGCCCGCCCGTTGTCGGTGTCGGGCGACTGGGGCAGGTGCTGGCATGGGTGCAGATGAGCCTTTGTAAGAACTTCATGACACGTGTGATGACGGGCAGGGCGATCATTCTGATCGCGTCGACGGTGTTTGGGTTGGCTTTCGCGGGAGCGGCTGCGTCTGCGGAGCAAACGCCCGAAGAACGCTTGCCGAAGGCGTGGTATCCGGAGCCGAACCGCATCGCGAGCGGCGCGCTCGATGAGCAAACGATCGCCAGGCTCGAGGAGGCGGGCATCAAGCACGTGATCAATCTCCGAACGACGGAGGAGATGGCGGGCTTCGACGAAGCCGCCGCGTTGGCCTCGCAAGGCATCACGTATAGCCATCTGCCAATCACTGCTGAATCGCTCAACAAGGAGAATGCGCGCAGGCTCGATGAGCTGCTCGAGCAGGCGGGTGCCCAGCCGACGCTGGTCCACTGCGCGAGCGGTAATCGCGTCGGAGCGTTGATCGCGCTCAGGGCTGCCTGGATCCATGGCCGCTCGACCGAGGAAGCGCTCGAGGAAGGCCGGCGCTGGGGGCTCGCCGGGCTCGAAAACAAAGTCCGCGCGCTGCTCGAACAATAAAGAGACTCGGGCGCGGCCGGCCCGGGGGCCGCCGAACTGGACCTATAAATTCCCCCGAAACTGGCTCATCGGGGGTGCCGGATCGCGGCTAGGCTATTGGCCGTCCATGGAGTCTCAAGCCGTTTTTCCGGAGCCGCCTGTGATCGACCTGTATTTCAGCCCGACCCCCAACGGACTCAAGATCCGGCTCGCGCTCGAAGAGCTGGGCCTGGCGTATCGCATCGTGCCGGTGCGTCTGTCCGCCGGCGAGCAGTTCGCGCCGGAGTTCATCGCCCTTTCGCCGAACAGCAAGATCCCGGTGATCGTGGATCACGCTCCCGGCGACGGCGCGCCGCTCACGATCTTCGAGTCCGGCGCGATCCTGCTCCACCTTGCGCACAAGACGGGCCGGCTCTTGCCGTCCGACGAGCGCGCGCGTCACGAGGCGATGCAGTGGCTGTTCTGGCAGGTTTCGGCGCTCGGCCCGATGGCGGGCCAGGCAGGCTACTTCCGGGTGTATGCGCCCAAGCCGGTTCCTGAAGCGATCGAACGTTACACGCGCGAGCTCAGGCGCCTGTACGGCGTGCTCGATCGCAGGCTCGAAGGTCGCACCTATATCGTCGGCGAGGAGTATTCGATCGTCGACATCGCCTGCTATCCCTGGATCGTTCCGTATGCCCCGCACGGGCAGAGCTTGAGCGAGTTTCCCAATCTCGCGCGCTGGTTTGCCTCGATCGCCGGGCGGCCCGCTACTCGGCGCGTCTACGATGGAGTCGAGGACGTGTACAGCAAGCCGGGCAAGCCTGCGGCGAGCGCACCGGCCCGGCTGCTTCGAGCAGTGGAAACTGCGCAATGAACGGCGAAGCAAGAGCGTTCGAGCCGCGCGCTGGCACTCGTCTCGGGGAGCTGACCTGGGCGTACGATACGCGCAGCGTCGATTGGCAAGAGCTGTCGGCGCTGTATCGAATCGCGCCGCTCGGGCAGAAGGCACCCGAGGATCTCGAGCGATCGTTCTCGAACAGCCTGTTCAAGTGCTTGGTGTTCGAACGCGGGAGACTGGTCGGCGCAGGGCGCGCGCTGGCGGACGGCGTCGATTGCTCGTACTTGTGCGACATCGCCGTCCATCCGGACTTGCAGGGCTGCGGCCTCGGTGCGGCGATCGTCACGAAGTTGAAGGAGCTCTCCGCTGGTCACCGCAAGATCATCTTGTACGCCAATCCCGGCAAGGAAGGGTTCTACGAGAAGCTCGGCTTCCGGCGCATGCGCACGGCTATGGCGATCTTCAAGAATCAGGAGTACGCCGTGCGCACGGGGCTCATCGAGCAAGCCTGAGCAGTGCGACGCGTCTCATGCGGGCGAGCGACTCTTGCCGTCAAGGGCGGGCAGGCGGACGGTGAACTCGCTCCCCTTGCCGTGCCCTTCACTTGACGCCTGAATCGTTCCGCCATGAAGCAGCACGAGCTTGCGCGTGAGCGCGAGCCCGATGCCCATGCCCGCTTGCGATGCGGGCAGCTCCGAGTGCGCCTGAGCGAACAGCTCGAAAATGCTCGCGAGCTGATCGGGCGGAATGCCGATGCCGGTGTCCTGCACGCGCACGACGGCCTGACCTCCTTCGAGAGTGACAGTGAGGCAGACGCGCCCGCCCTTTTCGGTGTAACGCATCGCGTTCGACAGCAGATTGAGCAGCACCTGCCTGATCCGATCCGGGTCCACCTCCACCTCGACCGGCGCGTCGGGCACCTCGACCGTGAGCGAACGTTGATCGTCGTCGAAACCTGACTGCACGGCTTCGGCTGCTTCGAACGCCAGGGCGCGAAGGTCGACGCGCCGCCGGTGCAATTGCAGCCGACCCCGACGCACGCGAGCGATGTCGGAAAGGTCGTCCACGAGCCGCGTCGTGTGCCGGACTTGCCGATCGATCATTTCCGCCAACTCTCGGACGCGTGTGTCGCCGGCTCCGCATTGCCGCAACGCCCTCGCCGTGTTCCCCAGCACTGAAAGCGGGTTGCGCAATTCGTGCGCGAGCGTGGCGAGGAAGCGGTTCTTGTGCTCGTCGACGTTCATCAACGCTTCGTTACGCCGCTCCAGGGTCTCCTGCAGCTGCTTGAGGTCGGTGCGGTCGGACAGGATCTTGCCGAAGCCGACGAACGAGCCGTTCGTGGCCCGGATGGGCGCCACGATCCCGAGGCTCCAGAACCTGGATCCATCCTTGCGCACGTGCCAGCGCTCGTCGACCGCGCGGCCCATCTCGAGCGCGGTCCGAAGCTCCTGCTCGGGCGCTCCGGAGGCAACGTCCTCTTTCGTGAACAACATGTGAAAGCTTCGGCCGAGCATTTCGGCTTCGGTGAAGCCGGTGATACGCTCGGCGCCTGCATTCCAGTGGACGATCCGCGCGTCCGCATCCATTGCGAAAATCGCATAGTCCTGCACCGTCTCGACGAAGAGCCGGAAGAGCTCGTCGTGGTAGTGCGCTGCGGCGTCGTCGGTTCGAATCATCGTGTGAGGGGTGTGCGCCAACTCCGACGGGACGAGTCGGAGGCGTCTGTCAGTACCAACGGTTAAGCGCGGCTCGTGTTCCCCTGCGGGGCGCAGTGCCCTATCCGGAAGTCACGAGAAGGCGCAACGAGCCCAGCGTCTCGGCGAGCGCTTCGGCGGAATAGGGCTTCACGAGGTAGCGCACTTCGCCCTCCCGATCGAGCCGCTCATCTCCTTCCTCGATGCCGTATCCGCTCGCCACGATCACTTTGAGTTGCGGAAGACGCGCGCGCAGCTCGAGGGCGAGCTCGATGCCGTCCCTGTCCGGTAATCCACGATCGATCAGAACCGCATCGACGTGACCGTATCGGAGGATGGCCTGCATGGCCTCGCTTCCCGAGGCCGTCTCGATGACTTCATAGCCCATGCCCGAAAGCTGCTCCACGGCCCACGCGCGCACCAGTTGCTCGTCCTCGATGAGCAGCACACGGGGCTTGCTCGCTTGTCCGAGGTGTCTGTCGAGAACGTCCCGGATGCGGCAGGCGAGCTGCGCCCGCGTGAAAGGTTTCGTCAGAAGCTCCACTCCGGCATCGAGGCGCCCCTGGTGCACGATGGCGTTGCGCGCATAGCCGGTCGTGAACAGCACTGGCAGATCGGCTCTGATTTCCCTGGCCTTGCGGACGAGCTGCGCTCCGTTCATTCCCGGTAGCCCGACATCGGTGAAGAGCAGGCGCACGTCGGCACGCTGCTCGAGAAGAGTCAGTGCCGTATCAGCATCGGCCGCCTCGAGCACGCCGAATCCAAGCTCGAGGAGCGTGGCTGTCGTGAACGCGCGCACATCCGCATCGTCTTCGACGACTAGGATCAGCTCGTTGCGTTGACCGTTCGGGGCGATCGCAGTGTGAGCACGCGGCTCGAGGTCGACCTCGCCGGTGAACCTCGGGAGGTAGATCTTCACGGTCGTGCCCTGACCGGGCTCGCTGTAGAGCTTCACGTGCCCGCCCGATTGCTTGACGAAGCCATACACCTGGCTGAGCCCGAGCCCCGTGCCCTGGCCGATCGGCTTGGTGGTGAAGAACGGATCGAAGGCACGCGCCAGCACCTCACGCGTCATTCCGACACCGGTGTCCGTGATGCTGACGAGCACGTATTGTCCCGGCGAGAGCTCGGGATATCGGACCGCATAGTGCTCATCCAGCGAGGCATTGGCGGTCTCGATGGTGAGCTTGCCGCCCTCCGGCATGGCATCGCGCGCGTTCAGGGCGAGATTGAGCAGCGCGCTTTCGAGCTGATGCGCATCGATCTCGGCGCGCCACAGGCCCCCGGCCAGCACGGTCTCCACCGAGATGCTCTCGTCGATGGTGCGCCTCACCATCTCCGACATCGAGCTCACCAGGCGGTTGATGTCGGTGGGCCGGGGATTCAACGGCTGACGGCGCGAGAACGCGAGGAGTTGCTGAGTCAAAGTGGCGGCGCGCCGCGCGCCGCGGCTCGCATGGTCGATGGCCCGCTTGAGCCTTGCGTCCTCGGGCGGGGCGAGGCGCCAGATCGTTTCGAGGTTGCCGGCGATCACGGTCAGGAGATTGTTGAAATCGTGCGCCACGCCGCCCGTGAGCTGACCGATTGCCTCCATCTTCTGCGCCTGCCTGAGCTGCTCCTCCATTTCGCGCCGCTCGGAGAGATCCCGGGTGATCTTCGCGTAGCCGATCAGCTTGCCGCTTTCATCGTGCAGGGCGTTCACTACGACGCTCGCCCAGAATCGCTCGCCGTTCTTGCGCACCCGCCAGGTCTCGGCCTCGAACCTTCCACGGCTTGCAGCAATGGCCAGGGTATGCCTGGGTGCGTCGTTGGCACGGTCCTCCGGCGTATAGAAGAGGGACACGTCGCGGCCGAGGATCTCCTCGCGCTCGTAGCCCTTGATCCGTTGCGCGCCGAGATTCCAGCTCACGATCCGACCTTCCGGGTCGAGCATGTAGATCGCGTAGTCGGTGACGCCGTTCACCAGTTGCTCGAAGTGCAGCTCGCTCTCGCGCAGGGCCGCGGTACGCTCGCGCACGCGCCGCTCGAGTTGCTTGTTCATTTCCTTGAGCTCGAGCTGCGCGCGCTGGCTCGCCTGGAACAAGCGCGCGTTCTCCATGGCGACGGCCGCCTGCGAGGCGATGCCGCCGACGATAAGCTCGTCCCCGTGATCGAACATGCGCGGCTGCCAGTGACCGACGACGAGCGCACCCTGCGAGCCTCCGGAGCGGGCTATCACCGGAACGGCGAGGCAGCTGCGAACGACGCTCGGGGCATCGACTGGGAGCGGTACGTCCGCTCCTGTCTCGAGCGGCATGTCCTCCGTGAGGACGATGCATTTCTCACTGAACACGCGCTCGAGGAGCGGGGTCAAGCGCGGCAGGATGGACGCGTGGAACTGGCCCGCAGGCGCGCCCGCCACTCGGTACGGCAGGGAGGGCCCGGCGCTTTGGTCCTCAGTGCCGTAGAAGAAGGCGCCGAACGCGGCCCCGGTCAGGTCGACGACCGCGTCGGTGACCGTGGCTATGAGCCGATCGAAATCGAGCTGGCCCGCGAGCGCCGTGCCCGTTCTGTAGAGGATCTCCCACTTCTCGGCCTCCGAATGCATGCGTCGGGCTGTAGCGAGCTCAGCCGTGACGTCCCGCGTGGAGCAGCGTGTGAAGAGGAGCTTGCCGTTGTCGAACGAGCCGTTGGAGCTGATGAGCACATCCTTGATCGTTCCGTCTTTGCAACGCATGCGCCCTGGAACGTCGTGCAGGGTCTCTCCCGCAAGCAGGCGCTCGAGGAGCCGCGATCCTTCGGCCTCGGCGTGAAAGCGGGCGATGGGCTGACCTACGTATTCGTCCAGGCGATAACCCAGCATGTCGAGCTCGGCTCGATTGGCCCAGAGGAGGAGGCCGTCGGCGTCCACTTTGTGGAGCGCGATCGCGGCGTTGTCGAGGAAGTCGCTCAGCTCCCGCTCACGCTCGGCGAGCGCCCGCTCGAGCTTCAGGCGGTATTCGATCTCGAGCCCGAGGCGGCGGCCCCGATCTTCGAGCCTGCGGATCGCTTCCTCGCTCGAGACATCGCCGCGCACGAGATGGCTGTCACGAGCATGGGCCTCTTCGAGCCATTCGGCCTGCTCGCCCGCCCCCGTGGCAGGGTAGGCGCAGAAGAGCGCGAAAGGATTGCGCGATCTCAAGTCGTTCCACAACGACTCGAGCTGGACGGCTGCAGCATAGCGACCCTCGCCCCACAGGAGCCCCGACATCTCGCCGAATGCGCGCACCGAGGGGAAGTGCGCCTTGGCCTCGTTGATGACTCCACCGACCACGCGCTCGAACGGCTCGAGCTGCGGCCAGCCGTCGACGAGCACTTGCGAGAGGATCGTCGAGGCCACGAGCGGGACGTACTGACCGCTCGCTTGCGCGCGGGCGAGATCGATTCCGTCTTCGCGCAGGGCCCGGGCGAATCGCTCGAGATGATCTTCAGTCGCGATCATGACGACGGCGCTTTGCGCGCACAGGCCCTCGCGAGCGAAGCCGCGCACGGCATTCACGAGCTCCGTCGGATTCGCGTACAGGTGCAGATAGTGATCGTCGCGTTCCGCGCCTGCCCAGCCAGACGCCGGCTCGTTATGAGTCGTCATGACCTTTCAGACCTGAGTCCCCCGCCCGGAGCCTTCCCTGCCGCGCTGGGACTTGTGCCGTTGATGCTCCAGGTGGGTGGCGCCCGCGCAGAGACTAACGGACCCGGCCGGGAGGCAGAAGTACGTTTTTGTCCTAAGGAGGAGGGCGAATCGTCGATTTCCTCGATCGCGCCGGGCGTCATTCCCCGTCGGCAAGGCAGCGGGTGCGTAGGCCGCAAGCCGCGCGCCGTCCGAGAGAATCGGACAGCGCCGCGCACTCGCGCGCTTTCGGAGGAACTGCGGCACAACAGCGGCGTTCCGGGGAAGCGGGGCATGACCGCGTTCGAGGAGAGTGCACTCATGTTGTACAGACTCATTCCATTGATGGCCGCGTTGGTGGCCGTGTCGGCGATGGCAGGCGATGAGGACAAGTCGAGCCGCGCCGCCGATGCGACGTTCAAATCCATGGACCGCAACGCCGACGAGCGTCTGAGCCAGTCCGAAGTGGCCTCGGACCAGCAGCTGTCGCAGTCCTTCGCTTCGCTCGATACCGATTCGGACGGCTATCTGAGCAAGCGCGAGTATGCGGCTCATTCGAAGGAGCGCCGGGGCATGGAAGAGCCTGGCATGCAGGATCGCACGCAGAGAGAGCCTCCGTACAGCACGGAGCCCAGGAACTAAAGGGCGCGAGGCGCGGTGCAGTCAGGGACCAGACTGCGCCGCGCAGATTCTCTTTTTTCGTTATCCTTCGCGGCCGGCTATGCTCAGCCAAGAATTTCATTCATAGAGCCAGAGTAAACAGTCGGGCGGAGCAGACCGGCGGCGTGAACGGCCGGGGAATTCCGATCGGAACAGAGCCTGCCCCCGCGGGTTTTAGAGCGCGTGTACGACACGCTCCTCGATGCTGCTCAATGGCCCGCCATGCTGACCACATTGCTCGGCGCATGGCTCGTGGCCTCTCAGAACAGGCGCAAGCGCAACTGGGGCTTCTGGTGTTTCCTGCTGGGTAACGTGCTATGGATCGTGTGGGGCTGGCACGACGGAGCCTACGCGCTGATCGCTCTGCAATTTGGCCTTTTCGCGCTCAACTGGCGCGGAGTTCGCAAGAACGATTGAACGCTCCGGTCCCTTCGACGCTTCGAAGCTTGCAGTCGGAAGGCTTTGCGTTGCACTCTTGACGCTGCATCGAATCGTGTCGATCGCGCAATGATCGTGATCGGCGGATTTCGGTCTGCTGCGTTGAACGAGAAGCATGAAGCCGCCTGCCGACCGTCGATCATCATCTCTCACTGCCGGAGCAGCCCCGAAGGCCTCGCCGGAGCGATATCCGATTTCACCGCGACGCCGATCGTTCTTGCGTACGCTCGCCTTGTCCGTGCCGCTCGGCTGGCTTGCATCGAGCGTCTCGATGGCCCGCGCGGCGCCGCGGTCGCGTCGGAACGTTCTGCTCATCATTGCCGACGATCAAGGTCGGGACCTCGGCGTCTACGGCAACCCGGTGATTCGTACGCCGAACATCGATCGGTTGGCGGCGCGCGGCACGCTGTTCACTCATGCTTTCTCGAACGTGTCCTCGTGCAGCCCGAGTCGCGCCGTGCTCTATACGGGCTTGTATGCGCACTCTAACGGCATGTACGGGTTGGCGCACGATGTGCACAACCAGCATCTGCTGCCATGGGTGCGCACGTTGCCGCAGCTCCTGAAGCAAGCCGGCTATCTCACCGCGCTCGTCGGCAAGAAGCACGTGCTACCTGACGATGCATTGCCTTTCGATGCCGAGCTTGCGCCGGAGCAGCCGGGCAACCGGGACGTGGCGCACATGGCGCAAGAGGCCAAAGCGTTCATGTCGAAGGCTGGCGCGCAACCGTTTGCTGTCGTGGTCGGGTTCAGCGATCCGCATCGCGCCGCCGAGAACTTCGGCAACACGCGGGAGTGGCCGTCCGTCGAGCGGGTGCGCTACGACCCGCGCAAGGTGATAGTGCCCGCGCACCTGCCGGATCTTCCCGAAGTGCGCGAGGATCTCGCTCAATATTACGAATCGATCAGCAGGCTCGACAGCGCGGTCGGGTTGCTGCTCGAGGCGTTGGCGGATACAGGCCATGCTGACGACACGCTCGTCGTCTACCTGAGCGACAACGGGCGGCCGTTTCCGGGCGCGAAGACCACGCTGTACGATGATGGCATCCACTTGCCGCTGATCATCGCCGCCCCTGGGCGGCGAGGTGGCGTGCGCAACGAGGCTATGGTCGGTTGGGTCGATATCCTGCCGACCCTGCTCGACTGGACCGGTGCGCCCGCCCCTCCGTACGAGCTGCCGGGGCGATCGCTCCTGCCGATTCTCGAGCAGTCCTCGCCACAGGCGTGGGACCGGGTGTTCGCCTCGCACGGGTTCCATGAGATTCACCAGTACTATCCCATGCGGGCGCTGCGCACGCGCGACTACAAGTACATCGTCAATCTCGCTCCCGAGCTTCCCTATCCGATCGCGGGCGACGTCGCATCGTCCCCAAGCTGGCGCGCTATCACTGCGAAACCCGACGCCCGGTTGGGTGCGCGCACGCTCGATGCCTACCTGCATAGACCTGCCGAAGAGTTGTACGCTCTCGAGAGCGATCCCCACGAGGTCGTGAACCTTGCGGGCGAGCGTGCCGCTCGGGAGGTGCTGGCTGAGATGCGCTCCGAGCTCGAGCGGTTTCGTATCGAGACGCGTGATCCCTGGCTACCCGGACAGTTCTCTCCGTTCGGCCACTGACCACGCGCGGTCAAACCCATTCTGAAGCTTCGAGACCGATGCCAACGAAAGCCCGTGCGCGTGCGCTGGCCGCGATTGCCGTCCTCATTGGTGCGCTGAGCCTCGGCTCATTGCCTTCTTTCGCTCTGGAGTTCCGGATCGATGAAGGGCGCAACATCAACGCGTTCGTGCGCGGGGGTCCGGTGGCTGCGCACTTGGTCCTGAGATCGGGAAACGAGCCGCGTATCCTGGTCGTTTTCCCGGCCGGCAACAGCGGCGTGGGCCTCTGGTTCGAGCAGACGCGCGCTCCCGTCGCCTGGACGCTGGATGGCCCGGCACGCGCGATCACGCGCACGGATGCCAAAGGCAGAAAGCTTCACGGGATCGAAGCGCAGATCGTGGCAAACGTGCCTGCTTTGGAAATAGGGCAGGCAGTGCTCTCCTCTGTGCGCGTGCTGCGTGACTACGAGCTCAATGCAATCTTGCCGCAAGAGATCGTGGTGAAGCCGCTCGTCACGCGATCGGGAATTTCCTGGGCGCGTGACAGGCTCGATGGCGCGCCTGGCTATGTTCTCTCGATCGAGCCGCTGGATGGGACCAATGTGACTGCAAATGCGCTGGCGAGCGACGGCGGGCGACGCCTCCGTCTGAGGCTCGTTGCGCTGACCGGTGAGAAGCCGCTCACTGCGCTCGATGAGCGCTCACTCCTCACAGGCGAGGCGCGCAAGGACGAGCGCTCCCGCAACGTGCTGGAGTTCCTGAGCTATGAGGAGAAGTATCTCGCCGGCTCGTGGCGCTTCGATACGTATTTTGGCCGCGACACTCTGTTGTCCATGACGCTGCTCGCGCCTGTACTGCAGCCGCAGGCCGTCGAAAGCGGGATCGCTTCGGTGCTCGCGCGCTTGTCGCCAGAGGGTGAGGTGGCGCACGAGGAAGACATCGGCGAGTTTGCGATCTTGCGCAACATGCGTGAGAACCGGGGCCGGCGCGACACGCCCCTTTACGACTACGCGATGGTGGATGACGACTTCCTTCTTGCTCCTCTCGCTGCCCACTGGCTGCTCGACGATGCACGCGGCCGAGCCCGCGCCGTACAGTTCCTGGCGCGAGCTCACGAAGGCGGACGAACGAACGGCTCCGCCCTGGTGCGCAACTTCCGCTGGCTGTTGAAGCGTACGGCTGCGTTCGCGGCCGAGCCGGAGTATCGGAACCTGGTCGGTTTGAAGGACGGGCGCGTGGCCGGCCAATGGCGCGACAGTCGCGAAGGGCTCGGGGGCGGGCGTTACGCCTATGACGTGAACGCCGTGTTCGTTCCGGCTGCGCTCGAGGCGGTCGACCGTCTCGTCAAGAGCGGATTGCTCGAGCCGTATCTGTCGACGGCAGATCGCCGGACGTTGCGAAGAGCGCGGGCGCAGGCCCGCGTCTGGTCAACGAAAGCTCCGTCGCTCTTTGTGACCACGATTCCTGCGGATCGCGCCCGCGCGAGTGTTGCGGCATATGCCGCCTCGGTCGGTGTGGACGAGGGGGCCGCTCTTGCTTCCCTGAAGGCAGCCGAGGTGAGCTTCCCCGCTTTGTCGCTGGATGCTTCCGGCCAGCCGATTCCCGTCTTGCATTCGGACGTGGGGTTCGCGCTGCTTTTCGGTTCTCCCTCGCCGCACGAGCTGTCGCAACTGATCGAACCCATCTCGCGCCCGTATCCTGCCGGGTTGATGACGCCGGTGGGCTGGCTGGTCGCCAATCCGGCCTATGCTCCCAAGGCGCTGCAAGATAAGTTCACGACCTCGAACTATCACGGGACGGTGATCTGGGCGTGGCAGCACGCGGTGCTGGCGGCGGGCCTGAGCCGTCAGCTTGCGAGGGAGGATTTGCCGCGCGCCGTTCGTGACGAGCTCGAAGTTGCTCGAACCCGGCTTTGGGCCGCAATTGACGCAACGCGCAGCGTGCGTACGACGGAATTGTGGTCCTGGTCTTACACGGGCGGCGAGTATCGGGTCGAGCCTTTCGGGCAGCGCGGCGTGGACGAGGATGAATCGAATGCTGCGCAGCTCTGGAGCACGGTGTTCCTGGCTTTCGAAGGCAGGCGCTGGCTCGGGGCCACGCCCGAGAGGCGGCCGGCTATCCGGACCGAAGCGTCTGCGGCCCGCGGGCGGGCGCTCAGCAGATCCGGCCTTGCGCAGAGGTGACGACTTTCAAGCTCGCGAGCGCCGTGAGGAGCTCGGGTGCGTCGAACGGCTTCGACAAAACCCGCAAGTTCGAGTCCTGTTTGTACCTGTCCTGGTAGCTCTGCGGCTCGTAACCCGTTGCTATCACAAGAGGCAGGCGCGGACATTGCTGGCGGATGTGCCCGATCAGCTCCTCGCCGTGCATGTCGGGAAGGCCGAGATCGACGATGGCGGCGGCCAGGTTGTTCGGTTGCTCGATGCGCTGCAGCGCCGAGCGGCCCGAGGACTCCGGGCGCACTTCGAAGCCGGCCTCCTGCAGCAGCTCCAGCATGAACATGGACACGACCTGCTCGTCCTCGACCACGAGAATGCTCGGCTTTTCCACTTGAGCCACCATCGTCACACCTTCGGCCCGCTGGCCTCAGGGCAGATTGTTCTCGTTGGGCAGACGCATTCTTTCACAGGCATGCCTGCTACAGGTTACGGAATAGTCCGTAGCGGGAAATCGGTCTCCATCCGGCGACAGTCGGCACCCGGGCCGCGCGTCGCCGCCTCCTGACATGGGCGCATGCCGACAGAACTGAAGGGCGCGCCAGAGTAGGATGCGCACCGCAGGGCGGGCGGCGACGGGCTCGGACCAAAGGATCACATCGAGAGCCGCGCTAGCCGCGAAGACGAGCTGTTTCATTTCCCAGCGGGCGGAGAACGAGTCATGAGCAGCGCCTCCGGCAGCATCGAGCTTCCACCGAGAGCGTGGGTCGGCGATCGACCTCAGGACATCGCCGACTATCTGGCGGCGTACGGCGGCGAGAGCTATCCGGTGCACGCGTTCCGTCTCGCCAAGTGCTCGTGCGGCTCGCTCGAGTTCGAGCTGGAAGCGGACGATAACGAAGGCACCGCGCGCCGCACTTGCGCGGTGTGCGGCAAGAGACATCTGATCTGCGAGAGCGAAGAGTACTGGGACGGCTCGCGGCCCGAGAAATGGCAGTGCGTGGATTGCAGGTCCTCCGACGCCAATGTCGGCGTCGGCTTCTCGCTCGATTCGCAAAGCGGGGAGGTGACCTGGCTCCACGTCGGGTATCGATGCGCGAACTGCGGTGTGCTCGGGTGCTTCGTCGGCTGGAAGGTGAGCTACACGCCTTCGCGCCAGCTCCTCGAAAAAGTCTGAGCGCGCGATGTTCGTCGGATCGGCGTGGCTGAGGCCCGAGATGCACGGTTGATGGTCATGCGAGCGCAGGCACAAGCGGAGGTTTCCGCGCTTCTCAGGACCTATTTCGAGGGGCTGTACTATGGCGATGCCGAGCGGCTGAGATCGGTGTTTCATCCGCGCGCCTTGCTGTTCGGCGAGGTGGGAGGCACGCGGTACCGCAGCTCCGTCGAGGATTTCCTCGACGCGATCTCCTCGAGACACTCTCCGCACGCGCGTGGAGAGGAGTTCCGCATGGCCGCGCTCGAAGTGCAGCTCATGAATCGCGTCGCTTACGTGCGCGCCCACTGCCCGACGCTTGGCTCGAACTGCCTCGATTATCTCGCGCTCATGCACGACGGAGAGCGCTGGCTCATCACGAACAAGCTGTTCACTGCGCTCGAGTCTTGAGCGCGCACCGATTCGCTCTTCACACCCTCACAGGCGGATGGAGGCCGCGGCGATATTCTCCTCGAGGTGCGCGAGCGACGAGGTGCCCGGGATGGGCAGCATGACCGGGGAGCGCGCGAGGAGCCACGCGAGGGCGGCCTGGGCGCGCGTGATCTTGTGCCGATCGGCTATTCGCTTCAGCTCGTCGGACTCTGCGTCCGCCCGCGCATGGCCGCCCGCCCCAAGCGGGTACCACGGAATGAATGCGATGCCTCGCTCGGTGCAATAGTCGATCACGGGGTCCGAGGCTCGATCCTCGATGTTGTATCGGTTTTGCACCGACACCACGCGCGCCACTTTCGATGCGCGCTCGAGCAGGGCGACATCGAAGTTCGACACGCCGATGTGCTGGATCTTGCCTTCCTGCTGGAGCTTCGCCAGCTCTCCCAGCGAGTCTTCGATCGGCACGCGCGGATCCGGCGCGTGGAGCTGGTAGAGCGTGATGCTTTCGACGCGCAGGCGTTTGAGGCTTGCTTCGCAGGCTTCCCGCAGATGACGGGGCCGCGCGTCGCGAGCCCATTGATCCGGGCCCGAGCGCGTGAGCCCTCCCTTGGTGGCGATGACGAGCCCGGCAGGGTAGGGATGGAGCGCCTCGGCGATGAGCCGCTCGTTCACCTCGGGCCCGTAGGAATCCGCCGTGTCGATGAAGTTGACCCCGAGCTCGACCGCCCGGCGCAGAATGGCGCGGGCCGCAGCCGGATCCCGGGGCTCGCCCCAGATGCCGGGCCCGGTGAGCCGCATCGCGCCGAACCCCAGGCGATGGACCGTCAAGACGCCCCCGATCGGGAGGGTTCCGGCCGCGCTCGCGTCAAGCTTGGTCGGCTGACTCATTCCTCTGTCCTCCACTGGAGCTCATGCACGTCGGGACCGCTTCATCCGGACGCGCATTCTGTCGCCTGACGCAAACACTCCGGCGTGAGAGCGGTCCCGCGAGCCCAGCTTGCAGCCTCGGGCGCGCCCTGACAATTGCCAGAAACGCCGAGAACCGCCAACATTCGCCGTCCCCTCACGCCAGAGGTTTTCCATGGGCGGATTCTTCAAAAAAGCAATCGTTCACGTCCTGGCTCTCTCGATCCTGAGCCTCGGCTCTCCAGTCGTCGCGCAGGCGGAGATCATCGGCACGCTGGCCGGCCTGGAGTCGCATCAGCGTGCGCGCAGCATGGAGCGGGTGCAACAGGCCCTCGCACGCGAGGAGGTTCGTGCGCAGATGCTCGCTCTGGGCGTCGATGAGTCGATGCTGGAAGCGAGGCTCGCGAGGCTCACCGATTCGGAGCTGAGCGCGCTGGCGGCCGATCTCGACAATCTGCCGGCGGGCGCCGGCGTGCTCGAGGTGGTGGGCATCGTGTTCGTGGTGCTGCTGATCCTCGAGGCGGTCGGGGTCATCGACGTCTTCAAGAAGTTCCCGTAACCGGGTGAGCGCCTTGCGAAGGGCCGCCCTGGCCGTCTGGGCGACGGCGGTCCTCGCGGGCTGCGCTCACCTCGCGCCCGGCCTCGAGCCTGAGGACTTGGCTCGTTTGCCGCGCCGGGCGGAGCTGAGCGCAGTCCCGTTCTTTCCCCAGCGCGAATATCAATGCGGGCCGGCCGCGCTCGCGGCCGTGCTCGCGAGCTCAGGTCTCGCTGTCACCGATCGGCAGCTCGAGAAAGAGGTCTATCTGCCCGGGCGCCAGGGCAGTCTTCAGGCCGAGCTCGTCGCCGCCTCGCGGGCGCGCGATCGGTTGCCATACGAGCTTGCGCCGCAGCCGGCGGCACTGCTCGAGGAGGTCGCAGCCGGCCGCCCCGTCCTGGTCTTGCAGAACCTCGGATGGGAGATCGCTCCGGTCTGGCATTTCGCCGTGCTGATTGGTTTCGATCTCGATGCCGGCAGGGTCGTGCTGCGCTCGGGAACGACCGAGCGCCTCGAGATGAGCCTGGGCAAGTTCGTGCGCACCTGGGATCGGGCCGGGCGTTGGGCCATGGTCGTGCTCGCCCCGGATGAGTTGCCCGCCGATCCCGAGCCGCAGCGATATCTGCGGGCGGCGGCTGGCCTGGAGGCCATCGGGCGACTCGAAGCAGCGGCCCGGGCTTACGCACGCGCACACGAACGTTGGCCTGATTCGGTCTGGCCAGTGCTTGGCCTGGCGAACATCGATTACGCGCGCGGTGATCTCGCCTCCGCGCAGAATGGCTATTTCGCCGCGCTGGCCCTCGATGACACGAACGTCATCGCGCACAACAACCTGGCGGAGATTCTCGCTGGGCGCGGCTGCCGGGAAGAGGCCCGGGCGCATATCGAGCGCGCAAGACAGCTCGCCGCGAAGACGACGCTCGAGCCGGCTGTTGCGGCGACCAGCCGCAAGATCGCCTCCATGCCCGATTCGGAATCGGAGAGCTGCTCAGCCAGTGCGACCCGATGATCGAAACCGTCGCCAGGCGGTCGTTACAGCGTCTCGCGCTCGTGCTCGAGCGCCGCGATCTGTTCCAGCACCCCGTTGAAGCGTCGACCGAAAGGGGTCAGGCGATATTCGACCCGCGGCGGAATCTCGGCAAACACGCGCCGCTCGATGATGCCGAAGCGCTCGAGCTTGCGCAGCCGCTCGTTCAGGACCTTGGCCGTGAGCCCCTCGACCTGGCGCTGCATCGCGCTCGGGCGGTGCACCCCGGAAGTAATCAGCGACAGCACGGTCAGCGACCACTTGCAGCCGACGATCTGCTCGACCATGTGGGACACGGGAGTGGGCGCTTTGGCCGTCTTTTTCTTCGCTGGCATCATGGAGCGTGCCGCAACTCGAGCCGCGATCGCTGCTGTCGAAGACTATCGCCAGCGGCTGCCCGGCAAGTCAATGGCGATCGACCCGGGAATGTTGCCACAGTTGTCCTTGGGCAAGCCCGGCTCGTGCGCACGCAGCGACCGTGCCCGGCGTGAGTTAGACTTGTCACCCGAGCCTTTCAGCTTGTGAGCTTCACCCCGCGCCAACGCTTTCCTTTTCCGCACCGCCGCGCCTCGCGTGCGGTGCTCTCCGTTCAACCGAGCGATTATGAGTGACCTTCGGGCCCGCAGCGGCGGGCAGATTCTCGTCGATCAACTGGTCCTGCACGGGGCCGATCACGCCTTCTGCGTCCCCGGCGAAAGCTATCTCGCCGTGCTGGATGCGCTTTATGGAGCCCGCGAGCAGATCAGGCTCATCACGTGCCGGCACGAGAGCGGCGCCTCCAACATGGCGGAAGCCTACGGCAAGCTCACGGGCACGCCGGGCATTTGTTTCGTAACCCGCGGGCCGGGTGCGACCAACGCTTCCATCGGCGTGCACACGGCGTACCAGGATTCCACGCCGATGATCCTGTTCATCGGCCAAGTCGGGAGCGACTTCCTCGAGCGCGAAGCGTTCCAGGAAATGGACTATCGGCGCGTCTTCGGGCCGATGGCCAAGTGGGTCGCCCAGATCGACCGAGCCGACCGCATTCCCGAGTTCATCGCGCGCGCCTACCAGGTCGCCACCAGCGGGCGCATGGGGCCGGTCGTGCTGGCGCTGCCCGAGGACATGCTCACCTCGCAAGCCGAGGTCCCCGATGCGCGTCGTTGGCAACGTGTCGAAATAGGTCCGGCGGCCGGACCGCTCGAGCGCCTGCGCACGATGCTGCGAGACGCTCAGCGCCCGTTCCTGATGGTCGGCGGCAGCGGCTGGAACGACGAGGCGTACGAGGATCTGCGCCGGTTCGTCGAGACGCAGCAGCTTCCGGTCGGCTGCGAGTTCCGCTTCCAGGATCTGTTCGACAACTCGCATCCGAATTACGCCGGCGATGTCGGCATCGGCATCAATCCCAAGCTCGCGCAGAGGATCAAAGCCGCGGATCTCCTCGTCTGCCTCGGCCCCCGTCTGGGGGAAATCACTACCGGGGGGTATGGATTGATCCGCGCTCCGGTGCCTTCTCAGAAGCTCGTGCACATTCATCCGGACGCCGAAGAGCTCGGGCGCGTGTACAACGCCGATCTGATGATCAACGCGACCATGCCGGCGATCACGCGTGCCTTGGCAGACATGCCGCGGCTGACGCGCGCAGGGCTCGAGAGCCTCGTTGCGGAGGCTAACGCCGACTATCGTGAGTGGCAGGCGCGTGGATCTTCGCCGGGTCGCGTGCACATGTGGGATGTGGTGCAGCACCTCGACAGCGTGCTGCCGCCCGAAGCGATCGTCACGAACGGTGCCGGGAACTACACGGTCTGGGTGCACCGCTTCCATCGTTATCGTCGCTTGCGCACGCAGCTTGCGCCGACTTCCGGAGCGATGGGTTACGGTGTGCCGGCGGCGATTGCCGCCAAAGCGTTGTTCCCCGACCGTCCGGTGATCGCGTTCGCCGGAGACGGGTGCTTCCTGATGACCGGTCAAGAGCTGGCGACCGCGGTCCAGTATCGGCTCAACATCGTCATCATCGTCGTCAACAACGGCATGTACGGCACGATCCGCATGCACCAGGAGCGCGAGTATCCGGGGCGCGTGCATGGAACGTCGCTCGTGAATCCGGATTTCGCGGCTTATGCCGAGGCGTTCGGTGCGCATGGCGAAGTCGTCGAGACGACCGAGCAATTCGCGCCGGCTTTCGAGCGGGCGTTGCAGGCGGGCAAGCCCGCCCTGATCGAAGTGAGGCTCGACCCGGAAGCGATCACGCCGAGCGCCACGCTCGGCTCCATTCGTGCCGGGGCGGCCAAAAAATCGGCATGAGCTCATGGCCGGAAAGAGTTGCCTGCGGGCTACGCGCCGTGCTATCAATCGCCCCATGAATCACGAGTCGCGCCGCTACCGCTACTGGTTTTACTTTGAGCTGCCACCTCCGCTGGCGGAACGGCCGCGCTCGACCTGACAGAATCCGAGCCCAAGAGCACGAACGAAAACCGCCAGCCCCCTGGCGGTTTTCTTTTTTCGGGGAGTGACTACTGTGAGCCTTCGAACCGACGACTTGCGCATACGCGAGATCCGCGAGCTGACCACGCCCGAGGAGCTCATGCGCGAATATGCATGCACCGACGAAGTCTCGCAGAGAGTCGCGGGCACGCGCAGGACCTTGCAGCGCATGCTTCGCGGGCAGGACGACAGGCTCGCCGTCGTGATCGGCCCGTGCTCGATTCACGATACCGAGGCAGCGCTCGAATACGCCGGCAGGCTGGCACGCGAGCGCGAGCGCCTCGGTCACGCTCTTGAAATCATCATGCGCGTGTATTTCGAGAAGCCGCGCACGACCGTCGGCTGGAAAGGGCTCATCAACGATCCGGACCTGGACGGAAGCTTCAACATCAACAAGGGGCTCGAGCTCGCGCGCGGCTTGCTGCTCGAAGTGAACCGGCTCGGTGTGCCCGCGGGCTGCGAGTTTCTCGACATCATCACTCCGCAATACATCACCGACCTGGTGTCCTGGGGCGCGATCGGCGCACGGACCACCGAGAGTCAGGTCCATCGCGAGCTGGCCTCGGGTTTGTCGTGTCCGGTCGGATTCAAGAACGGGACGGACGGCAACGTCAAGATCGCGATCGACGCGGTGCAGGCGGCTTCGCATCCGCATCATTTTCTTGCCGTAACGAAGCTCGGTCGCAGCGCCATCGCGGCGACATCAGGGAATGCCGACTGTCACGTCATCCTGCGCGGTGGCAAGGCTCCGAACTACGATGCGGCGAGCGTCGAAGCTGTGTGCAGCCAGCTTGCGGCAGCGGGGTTGCGCCCCTGCGTCATGATCGACGCAAGTCACGGGAACAGCCGCAAGCAGGCGGAGAATCAACCTCTCGTCATCGAGAGCGTGGCGGCGCAAATCGAGGCTGGTGAGCGACGCATCTTCGGGGTCATGATCGAAAGCCATCTCAAAGCCGGCCGGCAGGACCTTTTGCCGGGCCGATCGCTCGAGTACGGTGTCAGCATCACCGACGCATGCATAGACTGGGACACGTCGGTCCGGCTTCTCGAGCGGCTGGCGCGGGCGGTGGAGAGCAGGCGCGCCGTCCCTCGCGAAAATGAGGTGGCTTGAGCGCTCCGGCGCGTGAGTGCAATGGCGGTGGGAGGGAACCTCCGCTCGGTCACCAGGCATTCGAGATCACGCGGAGCGTGCCGGGCCGGCGCTTCGTAACGGGCGGAGGAGTGCGATGGGGCCACTCGCTGGGGTGAGAGTTCTCGAGGTCGGCGGCATCGGGCCGGTGCCGTTCTGCGCGATGATGCTTGCCGACATGGGCGCCGATGTGGTGCGCGTCGAACGCCCCGGGAGCGAGGAGCAGGAATCGCCGAACATCGGTCCCCTCCTGAGAAACCGGCGCTCGGTGGCCCTCGATCTCAAGCATGCTGCCGCCATCGACGCTCTGCTCGCGCTGGTCTCGCGCTCGGACGTCCTGATCGAAGGATTTCGTCCCGGCGTGGCGGAGCGTCTGGGCTTCGGTCCCGAGGTGTGCCTCGAGCGCAATCCCAGGCTCGTGTACGGACGCATGACTGGCTGGGGCCAGGACGGCCCGCTGGCGCAAGCCGCCGGCCACGACATCAACTACATCGCGCTCGCCGGAGCGCTGCATCTCATCGGGCCGCGCGGCGGCAAGCCGGTGCCGCCGCTCAACCTGGTCGGGGACTTCGGTGCGGGAGCGATGTTGCTCGGAATGGGTGTGTTGGCAGCCCTGATCGCGGCGCGAGCGTCCGGCCGCGGGCAGGTCGTTGACGCGGCAATGGTGGACGGTACGGCGGCATTGCTCGCCATGCACTTCGGCTTTCGGGCGCGTGGCTGGTTCCGGGATGCGACCGGCGAGAATTTCCTGGCAGGCGGCGCTCCGTACTATGACACTTACCGCACCAAGGACGGCAAGTACGTTGCGATCGGGGCGATCGAGCCGCAGTTCTTCCGGGCGTTGCTCGAGAAGTTGGGCCTGGATGTCTCCCGCTTCGCTCCGCTCGGCTATCCAAACGTGCACGAGATCGAAGGGTGGGCAGAGCTGCGCCAAGCCATCGCCAGTGCTTTTGCCAGTCGCACGCGGGACGAGTGGTGCCGGATTCTGGAAGGGACCGACGCCTGCTTCGCGCCTGTCTTGAGTCTTGAGGAAGCTGCGTCGCATCCACATAACGCCGCTCGCGGGACCTTCGTCGAAGTGGAAGGCGTGCTGCAACATTCGCCGGCTCCGCGTTTCAGCGAGAGCCAGCCCGCACCGATCCGTCCGCCCAGGCAACGGGGCCAGGATACGGCCGACGTCCTGTCGGAAGCGGGCTTGTCCGCCGGAGAGATCGAGCATTTGCGGGCGATCGGAGCCGCGGGCTGAGGAAACGACGCGGAAGCACGCGGGTCGATGGCAGAATCGCGAAGGCCGCGCAACGCCGCTTGCACGCCGGCAAGGAGCGTCGCTCTCGCGAGTGAGAAGGAGGCACGACTGACATGGCTGCTACCGAATCCAAGATGTTGCCGCTGGGCACGCCCGCGCCCCGCTTCGTCCTCGAGGACTTCGAGGGCAAGCGCGTGTCCATCGACGATTTTGCCGACGCGCCGGGATTGCTGGTCGCGTTCCTCTGCAACCATTGCCCGTTCGTCAAGCACATCAGGCCCGAGCTCGCTCGCTTCGCTCGTGAGCATCAGCCGCGTGGCATCGCCGTAGTGGCGATCAACTCGAACGACATCGAGGAGTATCCGCAGGATGGGCCGGAGGGCATGGCGCAGGAGGCGAAGGAGGCGGGCTACACGTTCCCGTATCTTTTCGACTCGACCCAGGAAGTCGCCAAGGCCTATCAGGCCGCGTGCACGCCGGATCTCTTTTTCTTCGACCGGGATCGCAAGCTCTTCTATCGCGGCCAGTTCGATGACAGCCGTCCGGGGAAGGGCGTGCCGACGGGAGCGGACTTGCGGGCGGCGGCGGATGCATTGCTGAGCGGAAAGGAACCGCCCGCCAAGCAAGTGCCGAGCATCGGCTGCAACATCAAATGGAAGCGCCGGGGAGCTTGAGGTGGACCTGGCGTTCGCTCATCGACCCTGATCGCTGGCGCATCCTGGAGCGCAGCAGTGCGGGGCAAGGTTGAACGGATGGCTCGCGGCCCCGCGCCGTCGGCAGGGCGCGTCGAAATGTCGTTTACGACGTGCCACGTATGACGCTGGAGCAGATGCTCGCATTCGCGGTGATCGGCGCGACGATGGCGCTCTTCATCTGGGGGCGCCTTCGATACGACCTGGTCGCCGGGCTCGCTCTGCTCGCCTCGGTTCTGCTCGGCATCGTTCCCATCGACCGGGCCTTCTCGGGCTTCAGCGACGACATCGTGATCATCGTCGGGAGCGCGCTCATCGTGAGCGCCGCCGTCTCCCGCTCGGGTCTCGTCGAGATCGCGTTGCAGCCGATCGCGCCGCACGTGCGCTCGACGCGCACCCAGATCCTGCTGCTCGTCACTGTGGTGATCATTCTCTCCGGGTTCGTCAAGAACGTCGGGGCCCTCGCGATGATGATGCCCATCGCCTTCCAGATGGCGCAGCGCGCCGGCACGTCCCCTTCCCACCTGCTCATGCCGCTTGCGTTCGGCTCGCTCCTCGGCGGGCTCATGACGTTGATCGGTACTTCGCCCAACATCATCGTGTCGCGCCTCAGGACGCAGTTGAGCGGCGAGCCTTTCGCGATGTTCGACTTTCTGCCGGTCGGCGCCGGGCTCGCGGCGGCCGGGCTCGTGTTCCTGCTGCTCGCGCATCGTTTGCTGCCGGCGGACCGGCGTGGCGCTGTCTCGCTCGGCGAAGCCATCGACATCAAGAACTACGTGACCGAGGCGCGCGTGCGGGCGGATTCGGACATCGCCGGACGCACGATCAGCGATCTGAGAGCGCAGGCCAATGAAGAGGTCATGGTGACCGCGGTCGTGCGCGATGAGCAGAAGACCACGCCGCTTCCCGACATGGTCCTCAAGGAGAACGACATCGTGTTGCTCGAGGGCGAGCCGAAGGCGCTCGAGCGCCTCGTCGCGCGGGCCGAGCTCGCGCTCGAAGGCGAGCAACGCGACACGGGCACCGGCCAGAAGCAGGAGGAGATCGGCGTCATCGAGGCGGTGATCGGGCCAAGCTCGATCCTCATCGGACAGACGGTCGGACGCCTGGCGCTGCACGAGCGGTTCAACGTCAATCTTCTCGCCGTGAGCCGAAGTGGCGAGCGGTTCACGGAAAGGTTGCGGGATATCGCGCTGCAAAGCGGCGATGTGATCGTCTTGCAGGGGCCGCTCGCGCACATGCCGGCTCAGCTCAAGGCGCTCGGGTGCCTGCCGCTTGCAGGGCGGGAGCTCAGGCTGGGGAACGTACGGCGCAGGCTGATTCCGCTCGCGGTGCTCGTCGGGGCAATGGCGCTGGCCGCAACGGGAATGCTGCCGGTCAGCATCGCTTTCTTCGGCGCGGCGCTGCTCGTGATCCTGTTCGGATCACTGTCGCTGCGCGAAGCGTACGAGTCCGTCGACTGGCCGATCATCGTCATGCTCGGGGCGCTCATTCCGGTGAGCGAAGCGATTCGCTCCACCGGCGGCGCGGACTTGATCGCCGCGCAGCTTTCGGGACTGGCGGATACGCTGCCGGCGTGGGGCGCGGTGGCGCTGATCATGGTTGCGGCCATGGCGCTGACGCCGTTCCTGAACAACGCGGCGACCGTGCTGGTGATGGCTCCGATCGCGGCCAGCTTCGCCACCCGGCTCGGCTATGACCCCGATGCGTTCCTGATGGCGGTGGCCGTCGGGGCAGGGTGCGACTTCCTGACGCCGATCGGGCATCAGTGCAACACGCTCGTGATGGGCCCCGGAGGGTACCGGTTCTCCGACTACCCGCGGCTCGGCGCGCCACTCTCTCTGATGATCGTGCTGCTCGGCGTACCGCTCATTCTGACCGTCTGGCCGCTCAAGTGAGCGAACCAGCGCTCAGGATTTCGGGCCGTTCCAGGCTTCCCCGAACACCCGCAGCAAGTTCTTTCCCAGAATCTTTTCGATTCGCGCATCGTTGTGGCCTCGATCCGAGAGCATCGAAGCCAGCGTTTCGAATCGTCGGGGTGTATTGAGGTCCGCCGCGAACAAGTAGCCGTCTTCCTGCTCCTGTGGCGCGCCAATCCCTGCCTCGCGGCGCTCTCGTACGGAGCGGGCGAACGCCTCCTTGTAAGCCTGATCGAGCACTGCCGCGGAGATGGGGCCGTCCGTTCCGAGCGAGACGTGGTCCTCTCCGGCCACTTTGATCATGTGCTCCAGATGGGCGATCACATCCGCCGCGGTAGGCTGCTTGCCGCCGCTCAGGTAGGGCATGAAATAGACGCCGCACACGCCTCCTTTGTCTGCCACAGCGCGCAGCTCTTCATCAGTGCGATTGCGCGGATGATCCGCAAGCGCGGCGCAGCCTGTGTGCGTAAAGGCGACCGGACGCTTCGACAGTCGGATCGCATCGGCGGTTGTGCGTCGGCCGCAATGGCTCAGGTCGATCAGGATGCCGAGCGCATTCATACGCTCGATGGCCTCCACGCCCGTACGGCTCAGTCCCGCGTTGGCCGGCTCGAGGCAGCCATCGCCCAGCAAGTTCCGGCGATTGTAGGTCGGCTGCACGACGCGAAGCCCCAGGGCGTACAGATCGTCGAGCCGCGCCAGATCGGTTTCGAACGCGATGCCATCCTGCACCCCGTAAATGAAACCCACGCGACCGGAGCGTTTGGCGGCGGTGATGTCGGCCGCACTGCGCACGCGCATGAAGACGTCCGGGTGCGCTTCGATCTCGCGCTCCCAGTAGAGGATGCTGCGCACCGCTTCGGTGAAAGCCTGGTCCGGGGCTGTCGTGCCGACCGGGCCAATGGTGATGTGCACGCAGGTCAAGCCGGATTCGCGCGCGTCTTTCACGTGCTGATCGGTCAACGGCGCATCGGGCTCGGCGGGCAGCGTCCCGGGGCCGCCCAGCCCGTCGATCACGATCGCTCCATCGTAGCCCTTCCAGCCGGCGGCAAAAGCAGCTCGCGCAGGGAGCGACAATGCGAGGGCCGAAGCGACAGCACCGGCGATGACCTGTCGGCGGGTGAGGTGCGAAGTCATTTCACTCGATCTCGATGTCATGCCGTTGTCCTGTGAGCTGCCAGCGGATGAGGGAGACGGGAATGAGCCCCGCCTCGTTCACTTCGGTGAAGAATCGCGACAGCGTGAACTCGTTCCCGAGCTGTTGGGCGCGCTCCATCATGAGCTGCTCGAGCAGGTATTTGCCCGTGAGGTAACTCGTGCCATAGCCGGGCTGGCGCAAATACAACCGCTGCTCGGAGCCGAGCAGGTCCAAGTCGGGACGCATCCAGCCGCGTGGAGTCCATTTCACGTGGAAGTCCGCCGCTTCCTTCATCGTGTATTCATTGGCATGCGCATACAGAGAACCCAGCCCGCGCGCCGCTCGCTGCGCCAGCATGATCCATACGATCTCGCGCGCTCGAGGATTGTCGTCATACAGTCCTGCGTGCAGCATCAGCTCTTCCATCGCGGTGGCCATGCCTTCAGCGCGGCTGTCCCAGATGTTGTACAGGAGCGGTCCGCGCCTGATCGGGCTCGGATGCGGCTGCTCACGCATCTCGGCAAGATCCCACCAATGATAGAAGTGCGTGTAGAGCGTCATCGGCTCGCGATGGGTCGCCATCGCAAAGAAGTGTCGACGCTCCTCCGGCACGTACTCGCCGATGCGCTCGCGCATCGCGCAGTCCATGTACTCCTTGATGGGCAGAATCTGCCGGCTCTTCAGAAATTCCATGTAGCGGGTGACCGCTTCGTTCGCGCGCCGCTCGTATTCCGCAGGGCTAGACACCACCGGGATCTCCGGCAGGCCTCGATTGCGATGCTCCTCGAGGGCAAGCGCAGTGTGGGCGCGCGCGAGCTCGCGCTTGAACAGGCTCACTTCTTCTTCCCAGGAGAGCGGCACGAGGTGCACGTTGCGCAGGCTCCACGTGTAGTGCTCTTTGCCGATGCCTGACGGGCCGGTCTTCTTGGGTGCCTCACGCTCGAGCCACTCGATGAAGGAGACAGTGGCCTCGTGCGCCGCCCGGATCGCCTGCTTCAGCTCTTTGCTGGCGTTTCCAGTCTGTCGGCCGAGCGACTCGAGAGCGCGAGCCTGCTTGCGGATCGTGCCGATGCCCGCGATCCAGAGGTCGCGGGCATTGCCGGTCAGATTGAGTCGCGCCTGCTGAAGCAGAGGCGGAACGTGACGGAGCTGCTCCGTCAAAGTCGCTTGCGCCTGCGAATCGAGCGGAAACCGGTAGGTCCACAGCTCGATCGGCGCGTGGTGCATCGGCCCTTCGTGCGCCGGCGTGTCGCTTTGCTCCGTCCAGAGCGAGCGGTAGAACGCCGGGTCCCGCTCCCAGGGCTTGAGCACGCGGACGTTGAAGTCGAAGCCGTTCAGCTCGGCGCGCACGAGCTGATAGTCGATCTGCTGCTCGATCGGCCAGCTGTCGGGGCGGATCGCCTCCAGGCGTGACCGGTACTTCCGCCACTCCTGGTGCCGGCGTGCAATCGTTTGTGCCGTGTAATCCGGCGCTCCGTCGAGCAGCGGGGGTTGCTCGAAGGCGCGCCACTGTTCGAACAGCGCGACGAGGTCCTCATAGCCCGGCGCAGCGCCTGCGCCCGTGCCGCTCACGATAGTCATTACCAATGCCCCGCAAAGAGTCAGGAGAGAGCGCAACGGGGCCTCGTGGATCGCCGACGGGGTCCGCCGGCCGGTGCCGGGCCGGCCGTTCACTGAAGGGCCGATGCAGGACCTCACGAGGGGCTCCCCGGAACGCGGCGGCCATTTCAACGGCGCCGCGATCATGATTATATAGATGGGCCGTACGCTGACGCGTAGGAGACCTGTCGATGGACGTACTGATGGTCGTCATCGTCCTGGCGCTGCTCGCTACGGGCGCCAGCCTGTTCCTCGGCCTGCTCGCGATGGCCGGCGGGGGTGAGAACGACAGGAAGTTCAGCACGCCCTTCATGTGGACGCGCTTGATCTTTCACGGCGTCACCCTCTTGCTGCTCGTGGCTGCCGTGCTCATCCGCTGAAGGCCTGGCGCAGCGGATTTCCTTCCGGGCCGCGGCAACGCGGCTTGCAGCATCGCGCGCGCAGCGGTTCGGTCTCTTTTCGATATCAGCGAATCAGGTGCCGCACCGGCAGGCGCGCCGAGCGCTTGATCGTGTTGAGGACGATGCTCGAGTGCACGTCCCGCACGAAGCGGATCCTGAGCAGTTTTTTCAGCACCACGTTGCTCAGCGATTCGAGATCGGGCACCACGACCTGCAGCAGCAGGTCGTAATTGCCCGTCATGGCGTGGCAGCTCACGATCTCCTCCATCGCATCCACCGCCCGGCGGAACTGCTCGATGTTCTCGTCAGTGTGTCGGGTGAGGCGAACCTGCACGAATGCCTGGACGTGAAGCCCGAGCTGGGCCGGGTCGACCACCGCGGTGTATCCCTGGATGATGCCGGCCTGCTCCATGAGCTTGATGCGCCGCGCACAGGGCGTGTTCGAGAGGCCCACCTGCTCGGCGAGCTCGACCACGGGGCGTCGCCCGTCCTTTTGCAGCTCGTTCAGGATGGCGGCGTCGTAGCGGTCGAGCTTCATGGTGAAAATCCCCAAAAAATCGCGAGCAACGTGAGGATATCACCAAGAGGGAACCTCCGCGGGAAGTGATTTGTTGAATTTTCCCGGGCGAATGTCGCTAGTCTCGGAGCCGTCCGGCGCCCCTCCGGCGCCTGTGCAGCGAGCACGAGTCGATGACAGCTATTCCCCTCGAACGTACCCGCCAGAGCGCACCCCTCGAGATCGATTGGCAGCGCGTGGTGCATACAATCCTCCTCTCCCGGGCGCTCGATGAGCTCGAGGAGACCCGGCTCGTGCCGGAGCGCAAAGTCCTCTATCAATTCACCGCCCGCGGGCACGATTTCACCCAGGTGGTGCTCGGCCAGTTCCTGGATCACCCGCGCGACGGGGTGGCGGTGTATTACCGGTCCCGTCCTTTGATGCTGTCGCTCGGCCTCGCCCCCGACGATGCGCTCGCTTCCACCATGATGCGCACGGGCGGGGTCAGCGATGGCCGTGATATCGGCGTGGTGTTCAATCTGCCCCGGCGTGAGGGGCCTTGTGTGCTGCCGGCATGCGGCGGGGTAGGCGCGCAGTACACGCCGGCGGCTGGCTGGGCGCAGGCGCTCAAGTACCGGGCGGAGGTGCTCGGGGACAAGAGCGGCGTCGGCAGCATCGCGGTCGCTCATGGGGGCGAAGCCTCGGCGGCCACCAACGGGTTCTGGTCGGCGCTCACGATGGCGACGACGCTCAAGCTCCCCTTGCTGTTCTTCATCGAGGACAACGGTTACGGCATCTCGGTCAAATCGGATCTGCAAACGCCGGGCGGGAACATCGCGGCCAACCTGGCATCGTTCCGCAACCTCAAGATTCTCGAGGCGGACAGCGCCAAGCCGGATCAGGCGGCCAGCGTGATAGCGAGCGCGGTCGGCTCGGTGCGCAACGGCGACGGGCCTGTCTTGCTGCGCGTGCTCGTTCCCCGGCTGTCGGGGCATTCCGGTCAGGACACGCAGACTTATAAGTCCGCCGAAGAACTGGCTGCCGAGCGCGCCAGAGATCCGCTCGCGCGCTTGCGCGAGTATCTCGTCCCTTCGACGTTGAGCGAGGAAGCGTGGCGTGTGCTCGAATCGAGGGCGAAACAGGATGTGCTGGAGGCGCTCGCGCGCGTCGAGGCGCGCGAGCGGCCCGATCCCGCCAAGGTGACTCGATTCGTCTTCGCCGAGAAGAAGGAAACCGGTGAGCTCGAGCTGCAGCAGCAAGGCGGATTGTTGAATGCCGGGTTCGTGCCGCCGCAGGGCACTACGACGCCGCGGCCGGAAGGGCCTCGCATCAACATGGTGACTGCGATCCGCCGCACGCTCGAGCACGAGCTCGCCATCAATCCGCGCGTGGTCGTGTTCGGGGAGGACGTAGGCCGCAAGGGCGGCGTGCATGCCGCGACGCTCGGCTTGCAGGAGAAATTCGGAGCCGCGCGCGTGTTCGACACGAGCTTGTCGGAAGAGGGCATCATCGGCCGCGCGGTCGGCATGGCGCTTCAGGGCTTGATGCCGGTGCCCGAGATCCAGTTCCGCAAATATGCCGAGCCCGCGACCGAGCAGTTGCACGATTGCGGCACGATGCGCTGGCGCACCGCCAACCGGTTCGCTGCGCCGATGGTCGTGCGCATGCCCGGCGGGTTTTTCAAATGCGGCGATCCCTGGCACAGTCAGACGAACGAGGTCCAGTTCGTGCACGCGGTCGGCTGGCGCGTGGCGGTGCCTTCGAACGCCGAGGACGCAGTCGGCTTGTTGCGTTCGGCGCTCAGGGGGAACGATCCGACGATCTTCTTCGAGCATCGCGCGATGCTCGACAGCGCCTGGGCCCGCAGGCCCTATCCCGGAGACGACTACGTCGTGCCTTTCGGGCAGGCGAAAGTCTTGCGCGCGGGCAGCGAGCTCACCGTCGTCACTTGGGGCGCCATGGTGGAGCGCTGCGAGCAGGCGGCGGCCGAGTCGGCGGTCGAAGTGGAGCTGATCGATCTGCGCACGCTGATGCCCTGGGATCGTGAGGCCGTGCTGCGCTCGGTCCGCAAGACGCGCCGTTGCCTCATCGTTCATGAGGACACGCAGACCGCAGGTTTCGGTGCGGAAATCGCCGCGACGCTCGCGAGCGAGGCATTCTTCGATCTGGATGCGCCGATCGAAAGGCTGACGATGCCGGACGTGCCGAGCCCGCACAGCCCGCTCCTGTTGGATGCCGTGGTGCCGAGCGTGCCGCGCATCGTCCAGGCGATCCGCGCGCTTGCGAGCATCTGATCCCGAATATGGCGGCTCGCCGCCGGCGAAACTGAACTGCGACCAGGCGGGCTGGCTGCCGCCGCGAGAAGAAGAGGAAACACATGACTCAGACGGTTGAGGTGCGGGCTCCGAGCGAGCAGACCGAAGGCACGCGCTCGCAAGTGCAGCGTTGGCTGAAAGCGGTGGGCGAGACGGTCGCCGAGAACGAGCCGCTGATCGAGGTCGAGACCGACAAGGTGACGATCGAGATTCCCTCGCCCGCGAGCGGCGTGTTGAGCGAGATCGTGAAGCAGGAGCAGGAGGAGATTCAGCCCGGCGAGCTCCTGGGACGAATCTCAGTCGGCGCGGGCGCGGCTCCGTCGGCTGAAAAATCATCCTCGGCGGACTCGACAGAGCGTGCTGCCAGAGCGGAGCAGGGCTCCACCGATATCACGACCGCTGCGCTCGCGGCGCATGCGGCAGCACTTTCGAGCGGTCGGCAGAGCCCTGCGGTTCGTCGGCTTTTGGCCGAGCATCGCTTGCACGCCAGTGAGATCCGAGGCACGGGCGCGGGCGGGCGAATCACAGTCGACGATGTTCTGAATCACATCGGCAAGGGACGTCCGGCGGCTCCATCAGCAAAACTGGAACAGAAGCCGGCCGGCGAGCCGCAATTGGCTGCGCGTCGCGTTCCGCATTCCGCCATGCGCAAGCGGATCGCCGAGCGCATGGTCGAAAGCCTCCTGCACACAGCACCTCACGTCACCACGGTCTTCGAGGTCGATATGAGTCGCGTGCTCGCGCATCGCGAGCGGCACAAAAATGAGTTCGAAAGTCGCGGCGCCTCTCTGACGCTGACTGCGTACTTCGTCGCTGCCTGTGTGGACGCGATTCGCGAGGTGCCCGAAGCGAACAGCCGCTGGACGGAAGACGCGCTCGAGATCTACGAGACGATCGACATAGGCGTCGCGACCGCGATCGAGGACAAGGGCCTCGTCGTCCCGGTGGTCCGCTCGGTCCAGGGGCTCGATCTCTTCGGCATCGCCAGGGCGCTGTCAGACTTGGTGAGGCGCGCGCGGGAAGACAAGCTCACGCCGCAGGACGTGCGTGGCGGCACGTTTACGATCTCCAATCATGGCGTGAGCGGGAGCCTGGTGGCGGCGCCGATCGTCATCAATCAGCCGCAGTCGGCGATCCTGGGCGTCGGCAAGCTCGAAAAGCGCGCCGTCGTGGTGAGCGAAGGGGGCGAGGATCGTATCGTCGTGCAGCCGCGTTGCTACGTCACGCTGACGCTGGATCACCGCGTCATGGACGGCCATCGCGCGAACCGCTTCCTTCAAGTGTTCGTGCAGCGGCTCGAGAGCTGGTCGGACTGACGGCCGGGGAATTTTCTTCATCTCCTTGGCGGCTGGCGCCAGGGACGGCGCGGCTGAAACCTGCAACCTTCCCGCGTGTGGTAGCGTCTGAACGCTCGTGTCCGCCATTGAGTGCGGACGAGGCGCTTACACGAGAGAAGTCGAATGCGGTTCCTGCTCGTAGTGGCCGTCTGGTGCCTGTTGTTCGTGGTCGCCTGGCCCGTTGCGATCGTGGCTCTCTTGCTGCTGCCGATCCTGTGGCTGCTTTCGCTGCCTTTTCGCCTGGTCGGCGTATGTGTCGGCGCTCTTCTGGCGTTCGTGAAAGCGGTGCTATTCCTTCCGGCTCGCGTGCTCGGCTACAGGGGTTGAGCCTCTGGCGCTCGCGCCTCAGCCTCGCCTCTCGCCTGCTCCTTCCACGCGAGGGAGCCCACCGAAACGGCTGAATACTTCGCGCGAGGGCCGGGGCAACGCCCCGGTGAGGGTTTTCGCTTGCGCATCGAGATGGCGCTCGGAGGCCGCGAACACCTTGGAGTAGAGCTCCCGGCAGAGCGCGTGCGCGTTCGAGCCCGCCCAGTCCGGCGGCAGAAGGGAAGCGGGCAATTGCGGGTCGCGCAGATGAATTCTGCGGTACTCGTGCACGAGGAGCGTACGCAGCATGAATGCTTGCTCGCCCGCTTCGGGGCCGCACGCGCCGGGTAGCGCCTCATCGACCGGCTCGAAGAGATCGATGAAGCGGCGGTAACGCAGCGCCAGCTCGCCGAGGTCCCATCCCATTTCGACGAGCTGAACCGCCGAGGCGGGGCTGACGACCCCGCGTTGAACGACGATGAGCCCGCCGGCCGACCCGAGCTCCGCCAGTCGGGCGCGAATGACCTCCTCCCCATGTGTCGGATGGACGAAGACCCCGCTCGTGAGCTGCCCGAAGCCGAGCCACGTCAGCTCGTTGCGCAAGCTCTCGCGTTCTTGCTTGATCGAAGGCGGCACGATGACGAGCGTCCACTCGCCGCTCCATGACTTCGGCGCTGCGCCGTAGATGCGCTGCGTCGCTTCGGCGAAGCGCGCCTTGCCGTTGGCCGTCAGGCTGTAATAGCTGGAGCGGCCGTTCCGCTGCGCAACCACCCAGCCCTCGTTCGCGAGACGTCCGACGGCCGTTCTGACCAGCCGCTCGGTGAGCCCGAACGGCCGGGCGAGATCGATGAGGCTGCGCAGCGCGATCACGCCCCCGCGGGGCACGATCGCATCCCCGAGGATGGTGACGAGGAGGGAGCCGGCCCTGAGCGGGCGCTGGCGCTTGAGGCGCCTGAGCAACGCCTGGGTCCGCTCGCGAAGCAAGCCGGCTCGAGAGGAGGCTCTGGGCATGGAGGTCGAGACAGTGCGCACGATGTCAGGCAATGATGACAGTGTTGCGCCCGCGCGGGGAGGACCCTGGAGGGGCCCTGGAAAAAGTGACACAAAATCCGTTGATGGAATCGGAAAAATGTGTCACGTTACGGTCGAGGCCCACCCGGGCCGCCAGAGGATTTCGCCTCCATGTACACGCAGGGTCTCGATTCCCTGGGCGCCGAGTGCACCCACGTCAGTGCGGCCGAGCTCGCCGCCCTGGAAGAGCGCTTTCAGCAGAAGATCGATGCCGAAGAGCGCATCGAGTCGAAGGACTGGATGCCGGATGCGTACCGGCAGACGCTGATCCGCCAGATTTCGCAGCACGCGCACTCGGAGATCGTGGGCATGCTGCCGGAAGGCAACTGGATCACTCGCGCGCCCACGCTCAAGCGCAAAGCCGTGCTCATCGCCAAAGTGCAGGACGAGGGCGGGCACGGCATGTACCTGTACAGCGCCGCCGAAACGCTCGGCATCTCGCGTGATCAGATGCTGGAGCAGCTTCTGTCGGGCGCCGCGAAGTACTCGAGCATCTTCAACTATCCGACCCCGACCTGGGCGGATGTGGGTGCGATCGGCTGGCTGGTCGATGGCGCGGCGATCATGAACCAGATTCCGCTTTGCCGTTGCTCGTACGGGCCTTATGCGCGCGCGATGGTGCGCATCTGCAAGGAGGAGAGCTTTCACCAGCGCCAGGGCTTCGAGATCATGCTGACGCTCGCGCGCGGCACGAAGGAGCAGCGGCGCATGGCGCAGGAGGCGCTCGATCGCTGGTGGTGGCCCTCGCTCATGATGTTCGGGCCGAACGATTCGGCCTCCAAGCACACCGCGCAATCGATGCGCTGGAAGATCAAGCGCTTCACCAACGACGAGCTCAGGCAGAAGTTCGTCGATGTGACCGTGCCTCAAGCCGAGTTCCTGGGGCTGAAGGTGCCCGATCCCGAGCTGCGCTGGGACGAGAAGACGCAGCACTATCGCTTCGGGCAGATCGACTGGAACGAGTTCCAGCGCGTGCTGGCGGGCAACGGGCCGTGCAATCGGGAACGGCTGCAAGCGAGGCGGCGCGCTCATGAGGAAGGTCGCTGGGTGCGTGAAGCTGCGCTCGCGTATGCCGAGAAGCAGCGCGCCAGAGAAACCCGGGCCGCTTGAAGGAGGGCAGAACGATGAGCACGAACCAATCCGAGTGGCCGCTCTACGAAGTGTTCATTCGCTCCCGCTCGGGCCTCGAGCACAAGCACGTCGGCAGCATTCATGCGGCTGATGCGCGCATGGCGATCGAGCACGCGCGCGATGTCTACACACGCCGTCAGGAAGGCGTCAGCATCTGGGTAGTGCGCTCCTCCGACATCGTGGCTTCCGATCCTTCGGAGGCGGATGCGCTCTTCGAGCCGGCGAAGGACAAGATCTATCGCCACCCGACGTTCTACTCGATTCCCGAAGAGGTGAAGAACCTGTGAGCGCGACCGCCCACGAGCTCGAGTCCGACAGCAGCGCCGAGCAGGCTCTGTTCGCCTATGCGCTGCATCTCGGCGACAACAGCCTGATCCTCGCACAGCGCCTGAGCGAATGGGTCGGGCATGCGCCGACGCTGGAGGAGGACCTCGCGCTCGCGAACGTCTCCCTGGACCTGCTCGGTCAGGCGCGCTACCTGCTCACCTTCGCAGGCGAAGCCGAAGGGCGCGGCCGCACCGAGGACGATCTGGCGTTCCTGCGCGATCCTCAGGATTTCACCAACGTGAACCTGGTCGAACAGCCGAACGTCGATTTCGGCCACACGCTGGTGCGGCAGTTCCTGTTCGATGCGTGGCAGCTCGAGCTGTTCGAGCGCTTGCAGACCTCGAGCGCCCCGAAGCTCGTCGAGCTCGCGGCGAAAGCCATCAAGGAAGCCCGTTACCACTATCGTTTCAGCTCGGGATGGGTGGTCCGTCTCGGCGATGGCACCGAGGAAAGTCACGCTCGCGCGCAGAGTGCCCTCGATGCGCTCTGGCGGTTTACCGAGGAGCTGTTCGTGCCCGGCCCGGCGGAGGAAGCCGCAATCGCCGCGGGCATCGCGCCCGATCCGCGCACGTTGCGGGACGCATGGATGACTCGGGTCATGCGAGTCCTCGATGAAGCCACGCTCGTCAAGCCCGAGGACGTCGCGTATAGCTGGTTCGGCAAGCGCGGGCAGCATAGCGAGCACCTGAGCAGGTTGCTGGCGGAAATGCAGTACATGCAGCGCACCTATCCTGGCGCGCAATGGTGAAGGGCGCAGGCAGGCAAGCAGTGAGCGAGCGTTGCGCCATTCGGCCCGAAACCCTCTCGCGCGATCGCGCGCCACGCGTGCTCGAGCCAGATCGCGAAGGCGAGCTTACGACGCTCGAGAAAGAGGTCTGGCGGTTGCTGGAGGACGTGCCCGATCCGGAGATTCCAATCCTGAGCGTGGTCGATCTCGGATTGATCCGTTACGTCCGCGAGCAGGACGGGCACGGGGTGTGTGTCGGGGTGTCGCCCACTTACACCGGATGTCCCGCGACCGAAGTCATTCGGGCGCAGATCGAGGCGAAGCTGCGCGAGGCAGGCTATGCGTCGGTGCAGGTCGAGTCCGTGCTGTCGCCTGCATGGACCAGCGATTGGTTGACGGAAAGCGGGCGCGAGAAGCTGCGTGAATACGGCATCGCTCCGCCTGAGAGAAGCGTCTCGACACCACGCCAATTGTGGCGGGACCCGCAAGTGAGCTGCCCCCGGTGCGATTCCTCCCGGACCGAGCGCGTGAGCGAGTTCGCTTCGACGCCCTGCAAGGCTCTGTACCGGTGCCTGAGCTGTTTCGAACCCTTCGAATATTTCAAATGCCTGTGACGGCGAGCGCCGCATGCTTTCGTTTCATTCCCTGAAAGTCGCCGAGGTCCGGCCTGAGGCCACCGACGCGATCTGTCTCGCGTTCGAGGTGCCGGAGTCGCTCCGGGAGGCCTATCGCTTCAAGCCCGGACAGCACATCACCCTCAAGGCCAAGGTCGACGGGCAGGAGCTGCGTCGCACGTATTCGATTTGCAGCACCTGTGATGAGCCGCTGCTCAGAATCGGCGTGCGCGTGCAGGAGAAGGGAGCGGTATCCCGGTATCTCGCGCGCGAGCTGCGGGCGGGCGCGACGCTCGAGGTCATGATGCCCACAGGGCGATTTTTCGTCGAGCCGGATCCCTCTGCGGCGCGTGCGTACTGCGCCTTCGCGGCGGGCAGCGGCATCACGCCGATACTCGGCATCCTGAAGAACGTTCTGAAGAGCGAGCCTGCGAGTCGCTTCACTCTGTTCTACGGCAATCGCAGCACCAGCACGATCATGTTTGCCGAAGAGCTGCTCGCGCTCAAAGATCTCTACACCGACCGTCTGGCGCTGCATTTCGTGCTGAGCCGCGAGCCGCAGGACATCGAGCTGCTGAACGGCAGGCTCGATGCCGGGAAGGTGGCGCAGCTTGCCGGTCAGTTGTTCGATCCGGCGGCCATGGATGCTTATTTCCTGTGCGGGCCGGGCTCCATGATCGACACGGTGCGTCAGGCGTTGCTCGAGCTCGATGTCGATCCGGCTCGCATCCATTCCGAGCATTTCCTGAGCGACGCCACGCCGGCCCGGGCAGCGCGCACGCCTGAAGCTACGGGCGCTGCGGCTGCGGCCGGGAAAACGACCCATGTCACCGTCGTGATGGACGGGCGGCGTCGCAGCTTCACCATGCCTGGCGAGGGGCGCACGGTGCTCGAAGCGGCCGAAGAGGCCGGGCTCGATCTCCCCTACTCGTGTCGTGCGGGCGTATGCTCGACCTGCCGCACGAGGGTGGTGCGGGGGTCGGTCACGATGACCACGAACTACGCCCTCGAGCCCTGGGAAGTGGAGGCCGGCTACGTTCTGTGCTGCCAGGCGCTGCCCGCCTCGAGCGAGATCGAAATCACTTACGACGAGCGCTGACATGAGCTACGAGACCATTCTGTTCGAGTCGAATGAGGGCATCGCGCGCCTGACGCTCAATCGTCCCGACCGGCTCAACAGCTTCAATGTGCAGATGCACCGCGAAGTGCGCGAAGTTCTGACGCAGCTCGCGAGCGATTCGTCGGCTCGCGTGCTCGTGCTCGGCGGGGCCGGGCGCGGTTTCTGCGCGGGGCAGGATCTCAACGACCGCGCGGTGGCGCCGGGAGGGGAGGGAGTGGATCTCGGTGATTCCATCGAGAGCTACTACAAGCCGCTCGTGCTGGCGCTGCGAAAGCTGCCGCTGCCGGTCATTGCCGCGGTCCAGGGAGTCGCCGCCGGCGCTGGCGCCAATATCGCGCTCGCTTGCGACATCGTGATCGCGGCGCGCTCGGCGAGCTTCATTCAATCGTTCAGCAAGATCGGCCTGGTGCCCGATTCCGGCGGCACCTGGCTCCTGCCTCGTCTGGTCGGCAACGCTCGTGCGCTGGGTCTCGCGCTCCTGGGTGAGAAGCTGTCCGCCGAGCAGGCGGCCCAGTGGGGCCTGATCTGGCGCTCCGTAGAGGACGACGAGCTCGCCCAGACCGTCGATGCGCTCGCCAGGCAGTTCGCGAGCGGGCCCACTCGTGGCTTTGCGCGCACCAAGCAGGCGATCTACGAGTCCTGGGGTCGCTCGTTCGAGGAACAACTCGACGTGGAGCGGGATTTCCAACGCGAGCTCGGGCGCTCGCGGGACTATGCCGAAGGCGTTGCCGCGTTCATGCAGAAGCGCACGCCGACTTTCACCGGGCGCTGAACGAGCGAGCTCGATCGAGATGACGAAGGTCGCTCCGGAGACGAATCCGCAGACGCTTGCCGAGACGGCAGTCAGGGCGATGTTCGAGCGCGATCGGGCCTCGCAGGCGCTCGGCATGCAGGTGCTCGAGATCCGTCCCGGGTACGCCCGCGTGTCGATGAGGATTCGCGAGGATATGGTCAACGGGCATCAGCTCTGTCATGGAGGCTTGATCTTTACGCTCGCGGACAGCGCGTTTGCATTCGCTTGCAACACGTACGGCGCGACGACCGTGGCCGCCGGCGCGACGATCGATTTCCTGCGTCCGGGGCGAGCGGGTGATGAGCTGATCGCGGAGGCCAGGGAGCTGACGCGTTCCAGGCGAACGGGCGTGTATGACGTTGTGGTGACCAACCAGAGCGGCGAGCGGGTCGCACTGTTTCGTGGACGGTCGCATCAACTGGCGTGACCGCGCGCCGTTGCTCATCGGATCAATGATTGCGCGCGGCCGTCGATCGACGGTGCGGCGCTGCCACGCAGAGGCAGATTTATGAAGTTGCAGAGTTACGTCCAGGGCCGATGGTATGCGGGGCAGGCGCAGGGGCAGCTCCTGCGCGATGCGACGACGGGTCGGGTGATCGCGGAAGCTTCCTCTGACGGGATCGATTTCGCCGGGGTTCTGCGCTATGCGCGCGAGACCGGCGGCCCCGCGGTCAAGCGTCTGACGTTTCACGAGCGGGCGGCGATCCTCAAGCGCCTCGCCAAGTGGCTGACCGAGCGGAAGGAAGAGTTCTATGCGCTTTCTTACGCGACGGGCGCGACGCGCAAGGACTCGTGGATCGACATTGACGGTGGTATTGGCACCCTGTTCTCGTATGCGAGTCGCGGCGTGCGGGAGATGCCGAATAGTCGCGTCTACGTCGACGGCGATCTCGAGCCGCTCTCGAAGACCGGCACCTTCGTGGGGCAGCACATTTGCGTGCCGCTCGAGGGCGCAGCCGTCCACATCAACGCGTTCAACTTCCCGGTGTGGGGGATGCTCGAGAAGCTCGCGCCGACGTTCCTGGCCGGCGTGCCCGCGATCGTCAAGCCGGCGACCACCACGGCTTATCTGACGGAGCTCGTCGTCAGGCGCATCGTCGAGTCCGGCATTCTGCCCGAAGGGGCGTTGCAGCTCGTTTGCGGCAGTCTCGGCGACCTGTTCGACCATCTGACGTGTCAGGACGTGGTGTCGTTCACCGGCTCGGCCAGCACGGCTCAGAAGTTGCGAACGCACCCGAACATCGTACGCAATTCGATTCGTTTCATCAGCGAAACGGATTCGATCAATTCCTGCGTGCTCGGCCCCGATGCCGTGCCGGGCGAGCCGGAGTTCGATGCGTTCGTCTCCGAGGTCGTGCGGGAGATGACCGTGAAGGCGGGGCAAAAGTGCACCGCCATCCGCAAGGCGATCGTGCCGTCCGCCCATGCGGAGGCTGTGACGGAGGCGATCAAGGCAAAGCTTGCCAAGGTCGTAGTCGGTGATCCGCGCCTCGAAGAGGTTCGTATGGGGCCGTTGGCGGCCTTGACCCAGCGACGCGAGGTGCTCGGTCGCCTGGCGGAGTTGCGGCGCGAGGCTGAGCTCGTGACGCCGGAGCCCGAGAGCATCTCTCTCACCGGCGCCAGCATGGATCAGGGAGCGTTCCTCGCGCCGGCGCTGTTGTTCTGTCCACGTCCGAAAGGCGCGAGCGCCATTCACACCACTGAAGCCTTCGGGCCCGTGTGCACCGTCATGCCGTACGAATCGATCGATGAGGCCATCGACTTTGCGCGGCGCGGGGAAGGAAGCCTCGTGGGCTCGATTTTCACGGTTAACGATGATGTAGCGGCGGAGCTTGCGCTCGGCCTCGCTCCCTTGCATGGCCGGTTGCTCGTAATCAATCGCACTTGCGCGAAGGATTCGACGGGGCATGGCTCGCCTTTGCCCGTGCTCGTGCATGGCGGCCCCGGCCGCGCCGGGGGCGGCGAGGAGATGGGTGGAATCCGCGGCGTGCTGCACTACATGCAGCGAACGGCGATTCAGGGCGCACCGGAGACGATCACGAGAATCACTGGCCGCTGGGCGCGTGGAGCCGTCCAGAAAGATCCCGGCGTGCATCCTTTCCGGAAAGCCTTCCATCAGCTTCAGATCGGAGACACGTTCCAGTCCGGCGAGCGGGAGGTCACGCTCGAGGACATCGAGCGCTTCGCCGAGCTGAGCGGCGACAAGTTCTACGCGCACATGGATGAGGAGGCCGCGCAGCGCAATCCCTTGTTCGGCGGTCGTGTCGCGCATGGATATTTCCTGGTGTCGGCCGCCGCCGGCTTGTTCGTCGATCCGCCCTATGGCCCCGTGCTCGCCAACTACGGCATCGACCGGCTGCGCTTCCTGAAGCCGGTCAAGCCGGGCGACAGGATCAAGGTGCGGCTGACGTGCAAGTCCAAGTCGCTCAGGGCCGAGAAGGGCTACGGTGAAGTGGCCTGGGACACGGAGATCACGAACCAGGACGGCGAGATGGTCGCCACCTACGACGTGTTGACGATGGTGAGCGAGCAGCCGGTCTCGTGAGCCGGGGTGGCGGTGAGCGATCCGGCCGCCGGGCTGGGTGACCACGCCTCGCCATGAACGTCTCAGGTCGACATGCCCGAACGCTCATCGACGCGTTGCAGGACGCGAGCCGCTATCCGCATCCTGTCGATCGGGTGGAGCTCAAGGAGACGCCCCTCTCGTGGGTGCTGCTCGCGGGCGAGTTCGCCTACAAGATCAAAAAGCCGGTCAAAGTCCCGTTTGCGGATTTCTCGACCCTCGAGCGTCGCCGGCGCAATTGCCTGGACGAACTGCGCCTGAACCGACGTTTCGCGCCCGATCTCTATCTGGACGTGATCGCGCTGGGCGGCACGCCTGATTCCCCTGCCTTCGACGGCGGTGCTGCGCCCATCGAGTACGCGGTCAAGCTTCGCAGGTTCGCCGAGCGGGACGAGCTCTGGTCGCTGCTCGAGCGCGGCGAGGTGACGACGCAGGAGTTGCAAGCTTTCGGTGAGCGGATCGCGCGCCTGCACGAGGAAAGTCCCGTGTGCGAGCGCAGTCCCTGTGCGGATCGAACCCTTGCGACAATGACGGCGAATCTGCGCGAGCTCGAAGCTTCGTGTCGGGAGGGAACCTGCGATGTCGCGCCTTTCCGGAGCTGGACGGAGCAGGAGTGGGCGCGAGTCGGCGGGCTGGCCGGCGATCGTTGCGCACAGGGCAAAGTACGCGACTGTCATGGCGATCTGCACGCTGGGAACGTCGTAAGGCTCGCTGGCCAGCTGGTGGCGTTCGATTGCATCGAGTTCAACGAAGAGCTGCGTTGCATAGACGTGATGAACGACGCGGCCTTTCTCGTCATGGATCTCATCGCGCGTGACTCGCGAGCCCACGCCTATGCGTTCCTGAACGGCTGGCTGGAATCGGGCGGCGAATACGAGGCCGTGCCGCTTTTGCGATTGTTCGGCGTGTATCGGGCGCTGGTGCGCGCGAAGGTTGCTTTGCTGGGGAACGACGCAAAGAAGGCGCGCTGCTACGTCGAGACCGCAGATTCGCTGACGCGCGTGCGCCGGCCGATGCTCGCGATCACGTGCGGGCTTTCAGGCTCCGGCAAGACGTGGCTCAGCTCGCAACTGATGACCAAACTCGGATGGTTGCGGGTGCGCTCGGACGTGGAGCGCAAGCGTCTCGCCGGGTTGCGTCCGGAACAGTCGTCCCGCGCACTGGTCGGGCAGGACATTTATACCCGTGAGTTCAACGAGCGCGTGTACTCGCGGCTGAAAGAGCTTGCACGGACGATGCTCGAGGCGGGGCACAGTGTCATCGTGGATGCGGCCTTTTTGCGTCTCGAGGAGCGATCGAGCTTGCTCGAGCTGGCTGACAAGCTCGCCGTGCCGAGCCGGATCGTGCATTGCGTCGCGCCGATGGAGCATCTGCGTGAACGGCTCGAGCGCAGGCAACGAGCCAAGAACGACGCCTCCGAAGCCGACACCTCGGTTATGGAGAAGCAACGGGATCATTGGGAGCCGCTGACCGCGGAAGAGCGCACCCGCGCGCTGGAAGTCAGGACCGACGAGCCAAGATGCGCCGAGGCGGCCCTGTACTGGTTGCAGCAGGCCCAGTGAGTGGAGCTGGCGTGAGGGGACTGGACGGCTCCCTGCGCGCCGTTCACCATGAAGCCCCAGGCTTCCTTCGGGTCCGACTGCCATGTACCGGCTTCATATCGCCAACAAGAACTACTCGTCGTGGTCGCTTCGTCCCTGGATCCTGATGCGCGAGCTCGGGATCCCGTTCGAGGAGCGGCTGACTCCCTTCGAGGGCGTTTCGAACTGGGACTCGTTCCGAACGTTCTCGCCGAGCGGCAAGGTACCTTGTCTCGTCGATGGGGAGACGGTGGTGTGGGATTCGCTCGCGATCGTTGAATACCTCGCCGAGAAGCACGAAGGCGTGTGGCCGTCCGATGCCAAGGCGCGCGCCTGGGCCAGATGCGCTTCGGCAGAGATGCATTCCGGGTTTACGGCCCTGCGCACTCACTGCTCGATGACGTGCGGACAACGCGTGCGTTTGCATGAACATCCGGATGCACTGAAACACGACGTGAACCGGCTTTGTGAGTTGTGGCGTGGCGGGCTGGAAACCTTCGGTGGGCCGTTTCTCGCGGGAGGTCGCTTCTCGGCCGTCGACGCGTTCTTTGCGCCTGTCGCTTTCAGGGTTCAGAGCTACGGCTTGACCCTGGAGGAGCCTTGTTCGGCCTACGTGTCGCGGTTGCTCGCGCTCGATGGCATGCGTGAGTGGTATGAAGCGGCGCTCGATGAGCCCTGGCGGGATGAGGCGCACGAGGCCGCTATCAGGGAGATGGGCACGATCCTGGCGGATCTGCGCCGGCAGAAGTGAAGACGGCGGGCGTAGGTCGCACGACCACGTCCGCTTCGTCGTTCAGTGCGGAACAGACGCAAGACGTATCACTGCGCCCGTGAGCACGTCATTGCGCGATGCCGCGACTGGACCAAACGCGAAAGCGGGTTGTGGAACGTGCCGGCTTGGAGCGGGCGTTCAGATCGCGCTAAGGTAACGACGAATACCCGCGAATGCTGCACTCCTGCGCCGACGCGAGCGCGTGTCGGGAAGATGAGGTCATGAGTAGCAATCCGTTGCGGCTCCTTCGGCAGTTGGGTCAAAGCGTCTGGCTCGACCACATCGAGCGAGGCCTCATCCTCGGGGGCGGGCTCGCCCGACTCATCGAGGAGGACGGCGTGAGCGGCCTCACTTCGAATCCCGCCATCTTCCAGAAGGCCTTCGCCGGTCACGAAGTCTATCGGGCTTCGATCGAGTCGATGGCCCGTGCCGGACGCAAGGCCGAGGAGGTTCACGAAGCGCTCATCATCGAGGACATTCAGGCGGCTGCCGATGTCCTTGCGCCCGTGTATCGAGACACGCAGGGGCGCGATGGCTTCGTCAGTCTCGAGGTCTCGCCGCATCTCGCGCGCGATACCGAGGGAACGTGCTCCGAAGCGAAGCGGCTGTGGGCCCGGGTCGGACGCGAGAACCTGATGATCAAGGTGCCCGGCACGATCGAGGGTATCGAGGCCGTGCGGCGGCTTACGGCCGACGGTGTGAACGTGAACATCACTCTGCTCTTCAGCGTGGAGCGGTACGAAGCCGTTGCGGAGGCTTTCATGGCCGGGCTCGAAGAGCGCCTTTCGCGGGACCTCGGGATCGAGCGCATTGCCTGCGTCGCAAGCTTCTTCCTGAGCCGCATCGATACGCTCGTCGACCAGCGTCTGGAAGCCGTCGACGACCCGGAGGTCAAGCGTCTGCGCGGGGAGTGTGCGATCGCCTGCGCGCGCGAGGCTTACAGGAGGTATCGAGCGATCATCGCCAGCGATCGCTGGCGAGCCCTCGAGGCCCGCGGCGCACGGTCTCAGCGTCTCTTGTGGGCGAGCACGAGCACGAAGAATCCTGAGTACAGCGACGTGAAGTACGTGGAGGCGCTCATCGGCCCCGACACGATTACGACCGTGCCTCCGGAAACTCTGTCAGCGTATCGCGATCATGGCGATCCGAAAGTGCGCCTCACAGAGCCGGGTCCCACGCTCGCCACCATAGTCGAGGCCCTTACGGCGGCGGGAATCGATTGGAGCGCGGTGGCGCCGCAGCTCGAGGCCGATGGCATCCGGAAGTTCATCGAGCCGCATGAGGCGGCCCTCGCCGCCTTGCGCAAGCGCATCGACACGTTGACCAGATGAGTGCGGACGCTGTCACCCCTGTGGGCGATGAGGCTGCCGCGAAGTGGAGCTTTCGCACGCGTACGCGTGATGGCACGGAAATTCTCGTGCGTCCGTTGCGGCCCGACGATCGACAGCGCGAGATGGATTTCATTCAGTCGCTCTCCGAGCGCACCCGCTATCTGCGGCTGCTGACTCCGCTGCGTTACCTGCCGCCGCATCTGCTCGATCAGCTCATGGACGTCGACTACGATCGGCGCATGGCGCTCGTGGCCACGGTGAGCAAAGACGAAGACGAGAAGTTCATAGGCATCGCGAGATACGGCGAAGCCGGCGAGCCAGGCGTGGCCGAGTTCGGCATCACCGTCACGGATGAGTGGCAGCGGCGCGGTGTCGCCACGATCCTCCTGCGGGAGCTGATGCGATATGCGGCGGCGCGCGGTTGGAAGCGCATGATCGGGCTGGTGCTGCCGGAGAATTACCGGATGCTCGCGCTCGCTCGAAACGCCGGGTTCAACGTCAAGTACGATCCGGACGAGCATCTGATGCGCGTGAGCTGCGAGCTGGCGCCGTTCGCGCCGGTCGCGAACGTCGCGTAAGCCTGTGCGGGAATTCCGGCTGGCCGTTCTCGAGCAGGCGGCTACTCTCGGGTCCGGTTGCCGCCGCGATCGCAGGCGACGGCCTCTTGCGCGACGAGGAGAGCCATGTACGCCAGAATTCTCGTTCCTGTGGACGGGAGCCGCGCCTCGCAGCGCGGGCTTCAGGAAGCCCTCCGCCTGACGAAAAGTCTGGGCGCGCGCTTGAAGCTCCTGCACGTCGTGAACGAGTTCGTTCTCGATCCAGGCTTCACACCTGCCCCGTTGCACGAACCGCTCATTGCCGGGTTGCGTGAGGCGGGCAAGCGCGTGATCGCCGATTCTGAAGCGGCGGCACGGCGTGAGGGCGTGCAAGTGGAAACTGAGCTGCTGGAGATGATCAGCGGCGGCATAGCCAGAGCGATCGTGCAGGCCGCTCAGGAGTGGAAGGCCGATCTGATCGTGATGGGCACGCACGGGCGACGAGGGTTGAGCCGGCTCGCGCTGGGGAGCGATGCCGAGATGGTGCTGCGTACCTCGCCCGTTCCTGTGCTGCTCGTGCGCGAGGCGGCCGAACCGTCCTGAAGATCGGCCCCGCTCACTCGTGCGGGGCCGTCTGCCAGCTAGAAGCGATACGTCAGCTGCGTGCTGATGACGTCGACATTCGAGCTTTGCTCGCCCCGGATGAGGCCGGAGGAGGCGACGCTCCCCGCGTCCTGGTTCATCCGGACGTCGTCGCTGAAGAGGTGGGCGTAGCCGAAATCGAGCATCAGCGCATCGTTCGGTGCCCAGCGTGCTCCGACCGCGACCCAAGTGCGATTCGGATCCGGTAGCCTCGGAGTGCGCGTCGATGCAGGGACCGGCGTCTCGTCATAGGCCACGCCCGCCCGCAACGTGAACGCATCGCTCACTCTGTAGGCCGCGCCGAGCGCATATCGCCACACGTCTTCCCACTGCTCGGGCGTCACCGAAACCGTCTCGCCCGTGTCACGGTTGATTCTGAGCTCCTGAAGCGAGCTCCAGCCCGTCCAGGCGACATCGGCGAGCAGATCCAGGTTCAGGCCGAGCCGCTGTCGCAGCGACAGCACGGCGGACTCCGGCAACTCGAGATCAACCCTGGCCGCGCCCGGCGCGAGCGGGCCGCCGCTCGCCGAGACCGCCTGAATGATGGAGGCGCCGACGGGCTCCGCAGCCGGCGGCGCAGCGAATTGGATGCTGCCGCCTATGTCGTATTCGATGGCCGATCGGTAAGCGAGGCCGATGCGCGTCGCGTCGGTGAGATCGAACGTCACTCCCACGTTGAAACCCCACGCTTCGTCATCGCCACGGACTCTGGCCAAGCCTTCCGCGCCTGAGTTGGCTGCGATGATGCCTGGCGCGGCCGCGGCCGGGAGCTGACCTGCCGCCACGAGTTGCTGGACGCCTTGCGCGATCACGGCCGAGTAGTTGACCGCATTTGTGAGCTCCGCCTCCAGGCGTTGATAACTCACGCCCACGCCGATCGATACCCGATCGCTCACGCGAAACGCGAGCGACGGATTGAAATTCAAAGTCTCTATTTCCGAGTCGATCGCCTGGAAGCGGCCGAGCCAGCCGGGCTCGTATTCGAGCTTCAAGCCGAACGGCGCATTGACTCCGAAACCGAAGACGAGATCGCGCGTGAGCGGCAGGACGAAATACCCGCTCGGGATGAGATTCCAATCGCCCGCATCGCCTCCCGACCCGCCGAGCGGCTGGCCGAGCGCCGGCAGGCTTCCCTGGTTCGACAACTCCGAGGTGATCTCGACCCCGCTCGCGACCACTGCGAATTGCATGCCGTCGAGCTGCGTCATGCCGGCGGGATTGAAATAGATCGTCGAGGGATCATCCGCCGCAGCCGCGGTTCCGGAGAACGCCGTGCCCAGCCTGCTCCCGCTCTGTTCGAGTAACGCGAAGCCGGAGGCGTTTGCGAGCGGCGGCACGAGCGCCAGGGAGAAGACGAAGCACAGATCCCGATTCGCTCGGGCACGAAAGCGAGGCATGGGCGATTTCCCTTCAGCGTGAGGACTGATTCAGACGTCGAAGGCGGGCGCATGTTCCTCGGCCCGCGAGATTTTGGCGTTTCGCCGCATCGGCACCGTCCGCTCCGATTCCAGCGTCCAACGCTCGAATGCAGCGCCGGGTCCCGCGAGGAATGGGTGCTCAAGTTGCTCTCGGCTCGTGGCTCCTTGCGGGATCCCGCAGTGCGGTGCGGAAGTTGCGGGGACGATGGCGCTGCAAAATTACTCAGACTGACTCGATGGAAACGCTGATCGATGAACTGCACGCGCTGGGCTTGCTGGCGGCCGCGAACGCCGTGCCCGTCATCGTCGCGCAGCTTTTTCGCGACCGGGGTGCGACGCCGCTCGACTTCGGCCATGTCATGCGGGACGGCGAGCGACTGTTCGGCGATCACAAGACCTGGCGTGGGCTCGCTTCCGGGACGCTGGCAGCGGCGTTGGTGGCAGCGCTGATGGGACTGCCCGCCGCGCTCGGTGCGGCATTCGGTCTGCTTTCGCTTGCCGCCGATGCAGCGTCGAGCGCTGCGAAGCGGCGCATGCACTTGAGACCCGGGACCGAGGTCTTGGGGCTGGATCAGCTCGGCGAAGCGTTGCTGCCGCTCATCGTATTTGCCGAGCCTCTGTCTCTCAGCGTCGGCGAGATCGTCATCGTGACGATCTCGTTCGTGCTGCTGGATACGGCGACGGCGCGCTTGCGTCACAGGCGGTGGCTGTAGGCGCCTGCGTGGTGTGCGTAGCGTGCCTCCCAACAATCAAGATGCGTGGCCAAAATCGGGCAGTCACCGCTCCCAGCGCACACCCTACGCAACAAATTGCGTTCATAATGACCGGCCTGCCGCCCCGACATGAGCGCCGGCATTGCCATCCCGGTGGGTCGAGAGCCTGGCCATGAATGCATCGAACTCCGTCGACACCTCGCCGCTCCTCACCGATCTGTACCAGCTCACGATGCTCGATGCCTACTATCGGCTCGGCATGGAAGACATTGCCGTCTTCGAGTTCTTCGTGCGCCGGCTGCCCGACACCCGCAACTTTCTCGTCGCGGCCGGGCTCGAGCAACTGCTCGAGTACCTCGCGACGCTGCGTTTCTCGCCGGAGCAGCTCGAGTGGCTGGCCAGCACGCGTCGGGTCTCCGCCACGCTGATTCAGCGCCTCGAGACGTTCCGATTCACTGGAGATGTGTACGCAATGCCCGAGGGCACCGTGTTCTTCGCCAATGAACCGGTCGTGCGTGTCGTTGCGCCGCTCCCGCAGGCGCAGCTGATCGAAAGCAGGCTGGTGAACCTCTTGCATTATCAGATCCTCGTCGCCTCCAAGGCCGCCCGCTGTCGCCTGGTCGCGAAGGAGGGCTCTCAGCTCGTCGACTTCGGCATGCGGCGCGCTCATGGCGCGGAAGCTGCGTGCCTCGCGGCCCGCGCGAGCTACATCGCAGGATTCGATGCGACCGCGACCGTCGAAGCTTCAAGGAGGTTCGGTATTCCCCTGGTGGGCACGATGGCGCACTCGTTCGTGCAGGCCCACGATGTCGAGACCGACGCGTTCAGGAATTTCGCCGCCTGCCATCCGGACAACGTCGTGTTGCTGATCGATACCTACGACATCGCCCGGGGCGCTCTCAAAGCGGCTCAGCTGGCGAAGGAGCTGCGCGCCAAGGGCATCCAGCTCAAGGGCGTGCGCATCGACAGCGGCGACCTCGCGCTCGAAAGCAAGCGCGTGCGGAAGATTCTGGATGAAGAAGGCTGCGAAGATGTGCGCATCCTCGCAAGCGGCGGGCTCGATGAGCATGCCATCGCTGCCCTTCAGGCGGCGCAGGCGCCGATAGACGTGTACTGCGTCGGAACGCAGCTCACTGTCTCCAATGATGCGCCGGCCCTCGACTGCGCCTACAAGCTGCATCAGTACGCCGGCCAGCCCCGGCGCAAACGGTCGCAATGGAAAGAATCCTGGCCGGGCCCGCGGCAGGTGTATCGCCAATACGATCAGCATGGCTGCATCGGAATGGACGTGCTCGCGACGGCAGACGAAGTGCAGGAAGGCAAGGCGCTGCTGCATGAAGTGATGGTGCAAGGGCGGCTCGTGTCTCCCCCGCCGCCGTTGTCGCAGCTTCGAAAGCGCTGCGCAGAGGAGCTGGCCACTCTGCCGGACGCTCTGAAAACGCTCGAGAAGGGCTCGTTTTCCCCCACGAGGGTGTCGAGGCGCCAGCGCGCGCTGATGGCGGAAATGGATCGGCTCGGGCGATGAGGGAGCGGAGGCTTTTCGACAGGATGGCCGCCCAAGCCCTTCATATATATGTAGGGATCACTGCCGGGCGGAGCGCGTCCGCGTGCGAAGCGGTGAAATCATGGCCCGTATTCGGTAAGTTTGCCGAGGATGGATCTCGCATGCGCGCGGTGGCGCGGCGGTGGAACCGCCGGGCTCATCGAGGTGTATCGACAATGACATCGGCGCACCGGCGCCCTTGCGCAGAGGAGGAATCGCCATGGTGACCCGTCCGAGATTGCCAGACGTCGGAGCGATGGATCCCGAGCTCAGGAACTCGCCGATCGTGGATGAGCTCGACGACGAAGAAGCGGAAACCGTGCGCTTGCAGGTGCCGGGCGATTCAGTGTGCTACTTCAACGGGCAGCCCTTTGCGCACGGGGAAGCCGTGATCAGTGGCACGCAGATCCTTCGGTGCCACCATGGGATCTGGGTCGATGGCGGACCCGCCGATCCCACCAACCCCTGAAGCAAGGACGGGAGCCGAGGTCGCGCCCGCCCGACTCGTCGATGCGCATCCTGGCCCTCAACTGTGGCAGCTCGTCGATCAAAGGCGCGCTCGTCGAGACCGGGACGCGCGCGCGATTGCTCGACCTCGAAGTCGAGAACCTGGGGCTTCGAACCTGCCGCATGCGGGTCGGAACGAGCGAGCGACCGCTGGCTTCGAACGCCTCGCTCGCGCAGGGGCTCGAGGCGGTGCTCTCTGAAGTGCGCCGCCATGAAGAGGAAACAGGCCGACCCGTTGCCGTCGTGCATCGGGTCGTGCATGGCGGCGCGACCTTCAAAACGACGACGCTGCTCGACGATGAAGTGCTCGGGGAGCTGGAGCGATTGAGCCGGCTGGCGCCGTTGCACAATCCGCCGGCTCTGGAGGCGATCCGCGCGGCCCGAGCCCGATATTCCGATGTTCCGCATTACGCCGCATTCGACACGGCGTTTCACGCGACTCTGCCGCGCCGGGCGCGAGAGTATGCGTTGCCCGCCGAGCTGCGCGCAGCTTTCTCGATCCGCCGCTTCGGCTTTCACGGCATCAATCACGCTCATGTGCTGAATCGTGTCGCAGCGTACATGCAGGCGGCGCCCGAGGCACTCAGGGTCATCTCGTGCCATCTGGGCAACGGAGCGAGCGTGACCGCGATCGAGTACGGCCGCAGCGTCGAGACGAGCATGGGCATGACTCCGCTCGAAGGGCTCGTCATGGGCACGCGGGCGGGAGACCTGGATCCGGGCATCCTGTTCGAGCTCCTGCGCTCGGAAGCGTTCACGGTCGAAAAGCTCGAGGAACTGCTGAACAAGGGCGCGGGGCTCAAGGGGCTGACGGGCACGAACGACATGCGGGAGATCGAGCGGCGCGCCGGGCAAGGAGATGAGGAGTGCCGTCTCGCGCTCGCGCTCTATTCGCATCGCGTCCGCAAGTACATAGGCGCTTACGCCGCGATCATGGGCGGCGTAGATGTCATCGCGTTCACCGGCGGAGTAGGGGAGAACAGCGCGCTGGTCAGGCATCGCTGCCTGCAGCGTCTGGACTTTCTCGGCGCGGCCCTGGATGAAGACAGGAATCGGGACGCATCGCTCGACGCGGCGGCCGACTGCATCGACGTATCGGCGGAGCACGCGCGGGTGCGCTTGCTGGTCGTGCGCGCCGATGAGGAGCTCGCCATGGCGCTCGATGTGGCGAAGCTCATGACTGCAAAGGCTTCGGCACGCGAGGAGGCTCGCATTCCGATCGCAGTATCTGCCCGCCATGCCCATCTGTCGCGTCCGACGCTGGACAAGCTCTTCGGAGCCGGACACGAGCTTCACCCGCGCACCTGGCTCTCTCAGACAGGTCAATTTGCCGCTACCGAAACGGTGACGCTCATAGGACCGCGGGGACGCCTCGAAGGCGTGCGTTTGATGGGTCCGCCGCGAGAGCACGATCAAGTGGAGATCTCGCGCAGTGACGAGTTCACACTCGGAGTGGACGCCCCGGTGCGCCTGTCAGGAGACCTGGCGAATACGCCCGGGATCACGCTGGAAGGTCCGGCCGGTCGCACGACGATCAAAAGTGGATTGATCTGCGCGCGCCGGCACATTCATATGGGGCCGGAAGACGCGCAGCGACTCGGCGTGAGTGATTGCGATACGGTCTCAGTCGCCATCGACAGTGAGGGGCGCGATTTGGTGTTTCAGGACGTAACCGTGCGCGTCGCGCCGAGCTTCCGCCTCGAGCTGCACCTCGATACCGACGAAGCCAACGCCGCCGGAGTCGGGCCGGGCGATTACGCCCGGCTCGTGCCGGGCAGTCACGCTCGTTCGTAAAGAGCTTCCTGCTCAGGCAGGCTGCGTGCCTCGCCCTTCCCACTTCCAATTCTGGATTTCCGGCAAATCCTCGCCGTAGCGCCTGATGTATTCGCGGTGCTCGACCAGCTTGTCCCGCAGTCGCTGGCGCAAGTGTGCGGTCTGGCTGCTCAGGCCCGGAACGTAATCCAGCACCGCCTCGATCAAGTGAAAGCGGTCGAGATCGTTCAGCACGGTCATGTCGAAGGGCGTCGTCGTCGTGCCTTCTTCCTTGTAGCCGCGCACGTGGAGATTTCCGTGCCCGTGGCGACGGTAGGTCAGCCGATGGATCAGCCATGGATAGCCGTGAAACGCGAAAATGATCGGCTTGTCCACGGTGAACATCGCATCGAACTCCTTGTCGCTCAGCCCATGCGGATGCTCACGTGGCGGCTGCAAGGTCATCAGATCGACGACGTTGACGACTCGAACTTTGAGCTTCGGGAGCCACTCGCGCAGCAAGCTTACGGCGGCGAGCGTTTCGAGCGTCGGCACGTCTCCGGCGCAGGCCATCACGACGTCAGGCTCCCCGTCGAAGTCGTTGCTCGCCCAGCTCCAGATGCCGATGCCGTTGCTGCAATGCTTGACCGCGGCGTCCATGGACAGCCACTGAGGCTGCGGCTGCTTGCCGGCGATGATCACGTTGATGAAGTTGCGGCTGCGCAGGCACTGATCCGTCACATACAGGAGCGTGTTCGCATCAGGCGGCAGGTAGACGCGGATCACCGAGGGCTTCTTGTTCACCACGACGTCGATGAAGCCCGGATCCTGGTGGCTGAAGCCGTTGTGATCCTGACGCCAGACGTGCGAAGTGAGCAGGTAGTTGAGCGAGGCGATCGGCCGACGCCAGGGAATCTGATAACAGCTCTTCAACCACTTCGCATGCTGATTGAACATCGAGTCGACGATGTGGATGAAGGCTTCGTAGCAGCTGAAGAAGCCGTGGCGCCCGGTGAGCAGATACCCCTCGAGCCAGCCCTGGCACAGGTGCTCGCTCAGGACTTCCATCACGCGCCCGTCGTTCGACACGTGCGAGTCGGAATGCTCGATGCGCGCCACCGACATGCGGCCGGTCGCTTCCAGCACGTCGTTCCAGCGATTCGAGGTCGTCTCATCGGGGCTGAAGATCCGGAAGTTGCGAAGCGAGGCGTTGAGCTTCATGACGTCACGGATGTATTTGCCCTGCACGCGCGTCGCTTCGGCGATCGCTGCGCCCGGCTGTTCGACCGGGACCGCGTACTCGCGAAAATCGGGCAATCTGAGACTGCGCAGGAGAATGCCGCCGTTCGCATGCGGGTTGCGCCCCATCCTGCGATTGCCTTTGGGAGCCAGCTCCCGCAACTCGGGCCGCAACGCCCCTTCCTCCGTAAACAGCTCCTCGGGCTTGTAGCTGCGCATCCAGCGCTCCAGCGTCTTCAAGTGCTCGGGCTTCTCGGCGAGCGAGGCGAGGGGGACTTGATGCGAGCGCCAGGTGTCCTCGACCGGAAGGCCGTCGACTTCGCTCGGGCCTGTCCAGCCTTTAGGCGTCTTCAGCACGAGCATCGGCCAGAGCGGTCGGGCGCGAAAGCCATTCTGACGTGCGTCCGCCTGGATGGCCCGGATCCGCTCGATGATCCGATCGAGCGTGCGTGCCATCGCGAGATGGGTCGCTTCATTGCTTTCCTGCTTCTCGACGATGAACGGCTCATAGCCGCAGCCGCGCAGAAGCCCGAGCAACTCCTCGTGCGGGATGCGGGCCAGCACGGTCGGGCCCGCGATCTTGTAGCCGTTCAAGTGCAGGATCGGCAGCACCGCGCCGTCGGTGACCGGGTTCAGGAACTTGTTGGAATGCCAGCTCGTCGCGAGCGGCCCGGTCTCCGCTTCTCCATCGCCGATGACGCAGGCGACGATGAGATCGGGATTGTCGAATGCCGCACCGTACGCGTGCGCGAGGGAATAACCGAGCTCGCCACCCTCGTGGATCGAGCCGGGCGTCTCGGGAGCCGCGTGGCTCGGCACTCCGCCCGGAAACGAGAACTGCTTGAACAGGCGCTTCAAACCCCGCGCGTCCTCCGAAACGTTCGGGTAGTGCTCGCTGTAAGTGCCTTCGAGGTACGTGTTCGCGACCAGCGCCGGGCCGCCATGACCCGGCCCGGCCACATAGATCATGTTGAGGTCGTACTTGTTGATGATCCTGTTCAGGTGGGCGTAGATGAAGTTCAGGCCCGGCGTCGTGCCCCAGTGACCGAGCAAGCGAGGCTTTACGTGCTCGAGCCTGAGCGGCTCGCTCAGCAACGGATTGTCGAGCAGATAGATCTGGCCGACGCAGAGGTAGTTGGCGGCGCGCCAGTAAGCGTCGAGCTTCGCGAGATAATCGGCGCTCAGTGTGGGATCGGTTGTTGTGTCCTGCGGCATGGCGGCCTCTCGAATGCGCGTGGGTGAATGACCGAGGGAGATGCGGCAAGCTCCGAACGTCCCGCTCACCCGCAGGGTTTCGCTGCCCGGCCGCAGCGCGGCGCGGCCTTTGTGCCGATCAGGGGACGAGCACGGCGGCTCCATTGATCTTCCCCGTGCGCAGGCGCTCGAGCGCGAGGTTTGCCTGCGAAAGGGGAAAGATCTCGACATGCGTGCGCACGGGGACGCGAGGGGCGAGCTCGAGAAACTCGGTTCCGTCCCGACGCGTGAGATTCGCAACCGAGCGGACGATCCGCTCGCCCCAGAGGAGCGAATAAGGGAAAGACGGCAGGTCGCTCATGTGAATGCCTGCGCACACGAGCGTGCCGCCTTTTCTGAGAGCGCTCAACGCCGTCGGCACGAGTGCCCCGACCGGCGCGAAGATGATCGCCGCATCCAACATCACCGGTGGGGCGCGATAGCTGTCGCCGGCCCAGCGCGCGCCCAGTTCTATGGCGAGCTTCTGAGCGGCAGTGTCGCCGGGTCGCGTGAATGCGTACACCTCGCGGCCTTGCCATACCGCGACCTGCGCGATGATGTGTGCGGCCGCGCCGAATCCGTACAAGCCGAGCCGCTGGGCTTCGCCCGCCATGCGCAGGGATCGATAGCCGATCAGACCGGCACACAGAAGGGGCGCGGCATGAGCGTCATCCATCGCAGCAGGGATCTCGAAGCAGTAGGCAGCGTTGGCGACGATGTGCTCCGCGTAACCACCGTCCAGTTGACAGCCGGTGAACTGCGCGCTGTCGCAGAGATTCTCCTGGCCCGTCAAGCAGTACTGGCACGTTCCGCACGTCCTGCCCAACCAGGGCACGCCGAGCCTCGAACCGAGGGGCCATGACACGCCCGGACCAGTCGCGACGACTTCGCCGACGACTTCATGCCCGGGCACGATAGGCAGGACGGGCAGGCCGATGTCGCCATCGACAACGTGCAGATCGGTGCGGCACACGCCGCATGCACGCACCCTCAGCACTACCTCGCCGGGAGCTGGTGCAGGAATGTCGCGCGACTCCTCGACGAGCGACTGTCCGGGGCCGTGCAGTCGCATGCACTTGGAAAGCGCGAGACCAGGGCTCATGGCGACATTTTGACTGCCGGGCCGGCCGCAATGAAAAGAGGGATTTTCCGCTTGCGGGATGTCACGGGAGCTCACGCAAGCGGGCTGGTCAGTCCCCGCAAAGCCATGCTAGGTTCAATTCGATCGATCTCGCAGCCGACGCCCGAGCCGCCTGACACCCGCGACTCGCGAGCGTTCGAAATCGCCGGCCAGGACCCGGTCATTACAAGGGGGGGCTCGTGACCGACCAGCAGAGAAACGGGCGCTACGCGCTTGCCGTCCTGTTCGGCATCAACCTGATGAACTTCTTCGATCGTCAGATCGCGGGCACGCTCGTCGAGCCGGTGCGCCTGGAGTTCGGTCTGAGCGACACGCAGATCGGCATCGTCAACACCGTGTTCACTCTCGTGTACGCCTTCGTCGGCGTCCCTCTCGGCCGGCTCACCGATAGCTGGGCCCGCTCGCGCCTGGTCGCGATCGGCGTGTCGTTCTGGAGCCTCCTCACTGCAGCGTCGGGGCTGGCGATCAACTATTGGACTTATCTTCTCGCGCGCATCGGCGTCGGCATCGGCGAGGCAAGCTGCGCGCCGGCGAGTCAATCGCTGATCGGGGATATGTACCCGGCCGAGAAGCGAGCCCGGGCGATGGCTCTGTTCATGATGGGCTTGCCGCTCGGATTGTTCGCGGCCTACATGCTGAGCGGTCACATCGCCAAGGCCTGGGGCTGGAGGGCGGCGTTCTTCTTTGCCTGTGTACCAGGGCTGATCCTGGGCGCGCTGGCCTTGTTCATCCGCGAGCCGCCGCGGGGCGCTTCCGAAGCCGAGCCCGTGGTCGCCCCCGCACCGGGGAGCTCGCCTTATCGCAGCGTCCTTCGCATCGCGACGATCTGGTGGATCATTCTTTCGGGCCTGCTCTTCAACTTCTACGCCTACGCGGTCAACACGTTTCAGACCGCGTTCCTGCAGCGCTTCCACGAGCTGCCGATCGACCAGGCGGCGAGCATCTCGGCCTATTCGCTGGGATTGTCCGGCGTGATCGGGCTCCTCGTCGGCGGCTGGCTCGGAGACAAGCTCCGCCGACGGGTGCCGAACGGACGCCTGCTGCTCGCCGCGATCGCGATGGCGTTCGCCGCGCCCTCGGTGTTCTTCGCTTTGCAGCAGCCCAAAGGCGGCATCGCCCTGTTCGCGTTGCTGATGGGCACTTCGAGCGCCTGCACGTTCGTGTATTACTCGACGGTCTACAGCGCGATTCAGGACGTCGTGCCGCCGTTCCTGCGAGGGACCGCCGTGTCGCTCTACTTCCTCGGGATGTACGTGCTCGGGGCGAGCTTCGGCACCACGATCATGGGAGCGCTCAGCGATTTCTTCGCCCATCGCGCCATGCTCGATGCGGGCGCAGCCGCCATGACCGAGGCGTTCCGTTCGCAGGGACTGCACAGTGCCATGTACATCATGCCGGTCCTGTTGATTTTGTGTGCCGGCTCGTTGTTCGGCGCGGCCCGCACAGTGGGCGCGGACATGCAACGGCTCGCCGAGCGCACGCGTGAGGCACGGGCGGCGCTTGCGCCCGGGTGATCGCGATCACCGGCGACAGTCGAGGTCGCGCGGGAGGAGGCGAGGGAAGTGCCTAGCGCGTGCCGGTCAGGCTTTCCATCATCAGCCCGGTGCCGCCCTTCGTGACGTGGGCGACGATGGCCGTGCGCCTATGAATCTTGGTGACCACGCCCAGGTTGATGGCGAAGGCGAGATGAACGGTCGTGCCCTTCTTGAGCCCGAGATTCTCGGTTTCGATGAACACTCCGTTCGCGCTCAGGTTGCGGGCCCGGCAGAGCTTCCCGGGGCGCCCGGGAACGGAGACGTAGACTGCGGTGCGTGCGCGATGGCGTGTATGGAGACGTCGCTCCATCATCAACTCCCCGAAGCTTTTGTGTGCTCGTTGTTCTCGAGACGATCGCTCATGACGGCAACGCTCGCACTCTCTGCGGCGCGCGATCCATTATGCCGCGCGCCGTTGCGCGTGCGAAGTCCGCAATGGCTGCGTGAAGTCCGCAATAGCCGCGTTATGTCCAGCACACGCGGCCGCGCATAGAATGCTTTCATGGTGGCTCCACTGACTCTTGCGGAAATCCAGGAGGCCGCGGCGCGGCTCGAAGGGCGGATCGTGCAAACGCCCGTACACCGCCTGCGCGGGCCGGAAATCGAGCAGGCGCTCGGGCCCGGCACCCAGGTGATGCTGAAGCTCGAGCTGTTTCAGCTCACGGGGACGTTCAAGGCGCGGGCGGCTTTGCTCAACGTCCTGGCGCTCTCGAGTGGCTCGAAGCCGCCGCCCATTACGGCCATCAGCGCCGGGAATCACGCGGTCGCGGTCGCGTTTGCCGCCGCCGCAAGCGGGACTCACGCCAAGGTGGTCATGATTTCCACCGCCAATCCCCTGCGCGTAGCCCTCTGCCAAGCGTACGGCGCTGAAGTGGTCTTCGCACCGGATGCCCACGCCGGGTTCCATATGGTCGAGCGGCTTGCCGAGGAGGAGGGACGCAAGCTCATCCATCCGTACGAGGGGCGGACGACCGCGTTGGGGACGGCGACGCTCGGGCTCGAGCTTTGCACGCAGCTTCCGGATCTCGAAGCGGTGATCATTCCGATCGGCGGCGGCGGGTTGTGTGCGGGCGTAGCTTCCGCCGTGAAGTTACTGGCACCACGTTGCGAAGTGTTCGGCGTGGAGCCGGTCGGAGCGGACAGCATGCACCGGAGCTTTGCCGCCGGGGAGCCGCGCTCGATCGAGCGCGTGAGCACGATCGCCGACAGTCTGGGCGCACCTTATGCGTTGCCGATCTCGTTCGAGCTTTGCCGGCGCAACGTGGATGAGCTGGTGCTGGTCACCGACGAGCAGCTCAGGGAGGGCATGCGGTTTTTGTTGCGCAACGCGAAGCTCGCCGTCGAGCCTGCAGGCGCAGCGGCCACGGCTGCGCTTCTTGGACCTTTGCGGGAAAGACTGCGCGGCCGGAAAGTCGCCGCCATAGTCTGCGGCAGCAACATCGACGAGGCGACCTTCGCCCGACTGATCGTGAAGGACTGAAGCCGGCGCGCTCAGGCGCGGGCGGTGCGCGTGCCGCGCCCCGTAGCGGGCAGGTCTTCGAAGCACTCCACGCGATTGCGGCCTTTGAGCTTGGCTGCGTAGAGCGCGTGGTCGGCCGCTTCGAGCAGGCCGAGCGCGCTCGGGAATCGCTGCCGGTTGGAATAAGTGGCCACTCCGATCGAGGCGGTCACGCGGATCGGGCCGTGCTCCGGGTCGTGATTGGTCGTGGAGATCGCCAGCAGCATGCGTTGAGCGACCTGCCTAGCGATCGCGAGGTCGGTGCCTGGCAGGACGACCAGGAACTCCTCGCCGCTGAAGCGCGCCACCAGATCGCTGCCGCGCACGCAGGCTTGCAGGCTCTGGGCGCAGCTACGCAGCACGCGATCGCCGATCTCGGTGCCGTGCGCCTCGTTGATCTTGCGGAAATGATCGATGTCGAGATGGGCCACGCTCAGATCGCGCCCGAAGACCACGGCCTGCGTGAACTCCCGGTCGAGCATGCGGTCCAGCCAGGGACGGTTCAGCACGCCGGTGAGGGGATCGCGCCGGCTCGAGTCCTCGGCCTGCTCGGTGCGCGTGAGCAGCACGCTCGTCGTCGCCTGCAAGGCACTGACCTCCTGCAACGCATGCAGATTCCGGACTGCCAGGAGCTCGCGCGCTTCGGCCAGGAGGTTCTCGGCATCGTCCGGGTCAAGGATGCTCGTTTCGTACAGCTCCTCGGTTTCGGGGATCAGGCTCAGGATCCGGGCGACGACTTCGTTGAACACCTCGTGGCTCATGCCGAGGAGCCTGTGGGCGCGCTGGGCCAGGCTCGCGACCGCATCCGCCCGCTCGGGGTCGAGCACGGCTTCGGCCAGATCGCTTCCGAGCGCGATGCAGCGCGCGAACTGGCCCTCCTCGGTGTTCGCGCTGAGTGTCTGGGGTGCGTGGCTCGCCTCGACGGCTTTGCAGAGCCGGTCGGGGAGGTTCCATCCCTTGAGCATCATGGCCGAGTAGCCGGAGTGGTCCTTGCCGAGCCTGGCGACCTCGTAGGCGATCCAGTCGGCATGCGTGGCCGGCTGGTGGAGGTCGGCATAGAAGTCGCGCGAGGCGCGGTCGAGGCCCAGCACGGCCATGTCCTGCAGCAGCCCGGCGAGGAAGATGTCTTCCGCGTGTCCAATCCGTGCTGATTCTGCGAACGCGCGTGCGGCCGTGGCCGCGAGCAGCGCGCGCCGCCAGAACCGCCGATAGTCGATACCGACCGGCCGCAAAGCGCGCAGGGACGAGACGAGCGAGAAGCTGAGCGCGAGGGTGAGGGCGGCGTTCAGGCCGATGATCACGAGCGCCTGGCGGAGGTTGTTGCTGGCGCGGCGCTGGGCGTAGAAGGCGGAATTGGCGATGCGGAGAATTTTGGCCGTCATGGCCGGGTCGCGGCTCACGGCCTGGGCGACCTTGCTCAGCTCGATCTCCGGGTCGCGCGCCAGGGCAATGACTTCGGCGGCCACGCCCGAGGGGCTGGGGAAGTCGACTTGGGCCTTGAGGCGCAGTTCCAGATCGGTCGTCGGCATTTCGGGCGCGGGCGCGGCGGGCGGAAGCGGATTTCCAAGGTTTCGCCACAGGTTATCGGCGCGCGCGGCAGTGACTTGAGCGCCCGGGAAGGGGAGTGCAGCGGCGCTCGAAAGCCCGCGCCGATCGTCCGTGGCGCGCTCGCCGTCAGGAGGCCGCCCGACGAGGCGGGCCGGACCCCTCTCTCATCGTCAACTTGCTGTTGACACTCAAAACCTTGCCGCCGAGAATACCCGGCTCTTATGTCCGCGGAGGGGTACCCAAGCGGCCAACGGGGGCAGACTGTAAATCTGCTGGCTCATGCCTTCGTAGGTTCGAATCCTACCCCCTCCACCAC
>DASVCI010000159.1:0-39153 GCA_036381695.1 Steroidobacteraceae bacterium | reverse complement strand
CCCCGTGCCGGGTTTCCGATCTCTCCCGGCGCTTCAGCCTTCGGGCAAATCTCCATGTCTCGACCTCAACGGTCGGGGTGTCTTTGGTGGAAACAGAACTCGTGTCGGGTTAGTCCCCAAGGTCGGTGTCGGTGCAAACCGATATCGCCACGACAGCAGTTCTTAGTTGCCACATCAGGGCCGGCCAACAAGCCGGCCTCTTTTTTTGCCTGCCATTCGCCCGAAGACTCAGAGAGCGCCGGCGAGGCGTGCGGCATTGCGCAAGTGCTCACGGCATTCGGCGACGATCCGCTCGATCAGCTCCGCGCACGTGGGGATGTCGTCGATGAGGCCGATCACCAGGCCTGCACTGATGATCCCGTCCTGCACGTTGCCGGTGCGCAAGGCCTCGCGGCCGCGAGAACCGGCGACGAGATGACGCACGTCTTCGAATTTCGCGCCGCGACGCTCCAAGGCAACGACTTCGTTCGAGACCGCGTTTTTGAAGACGCGTGCAGTGTTGTGCATCGTGCGGAAGATCAGATTGGTGTCGCGCTCGCTCGCCGCCACCAGCGCCCGTTTTACTTCGTCATGAATCGGCGCCTCGCGCGTGCACATGAAGCGCGTGCCCATGTTGATGCCCTGGGCACCGAGCGCGAGCGCGGCCGCCATGCCGCGGCCGTCTGCAATCCCGCCGGAGGCGATCACGGGGATCCTGAGCGCTTTTACCGCCGCAGGGATCAGGATCATGTTGGGCACGTCATCCTCGCCCGGGTGACCCGCGCACTCGAATCCATCGATGCTGACGATGTCCACGCCATGACGCTCGGCTGACAGCGCGTGACGCACCGAGGTGCACTTGTGCACCACCTTGATGCCGTGCTCCTTGAGCTTGCCGAGAAAGTTTTTGGGATTGTTGCCCGCCGTCTCGACGATCTTGACGCCGCTTTCGATGATGACGTTCAGGTACTGCTCGTACGGCGGAGGCGTGATCGTCGGGAGAATGGTGAGGTTCACGCCGAACGGCTTGTCCGTCATCGAGCGGCAGCGCTCGATCTCGCGCCGCAGATCATCCGGTGTGGGTTGAGTAAGCGCCGTGAGGATGCCGAGGCCGCCGGCATTCGACACAGCAGAAGCGAGTTCCGCTGTGCCGACCCACTGCATGCCACCTTGAACGATCGGGTATCGGATGCCGAGAAGCTCGGTGACTTGCGTCTTCATTTATTTCTGTCGGGTGAGTGCGGGGCTGTGACGACGGGCGCACAGGGTACACGAGCGAAGCTCGTTTGCCCCACCCTGTCCCTCCCCCGCTGTCGCGGGGGAGGGGAACCAAACGAATTGCCCCCACTTCGCCCCTTCTCCGCTGTCGCGGGGGAGGAACCAGACGAATTGCCCCCACCCCGCCCCTCCCCCGCTGTCGCGGGGGAGGGAAAAAATTGTCCCCTCCCCGTGTCTCCGCCTTCTCGCGCCTCCGCCGCTACCTTTCTCGTCCCCTCCCCCGCTTGCGGGGGAGGGACAGGTGGGGGCAAGTAAGGGCCCCCGACCCGCTTGCGCGGGGGAGGGACAGGGTGGGGGCAAGTAAGGGCCCCCGACCAGCTTGCGCGGGAGGGACAGGGTGGGGCCTTCTTCTCTCTCAGCACCGAGCGCACTGAAGAGCGAAAGCAGGCTCGCTCTCCAGCGTAGCGGCGGCACGCTCGAGCCCCGCATGCACATCCCGAATCAAATCCTCAGCCGCCTCGATGCCGATCGACAGGCGCAGCAACGTGTCCGAAATTCCGGCCACTCGGCGCGCTTCGGCATCCATCGCGGCGTGCGTCATGCTCGCCGGGTGGGCAACGAGACTTTCCACGCCACCCAGTGACTCCGCGAGCGAGAAGCAGCGAAGCCCGTCCAGGAAGGCGCGTACGGCGTCCACTCCTCCATGCAGCTCGAAGCTCAGCATCGCCCCGAATCCCGACTGCTGACGACAGGCGAGCTCGTGCTGCGGATGAGAGCGAAGCCCCGGGAAGTAAACCTGCCGCACGGCCGGATGCCCTGCGAGCAGATGCGCCACGTGCGCAGCGTTGTCGCCATGGACGCGCATGCGCGCATGCAGCGTTCGCAATCCACGCAAAGTGAGATAGCTATCGAAGGGAGCCCCGGTCACACCGGTGCAGTTCGCCCACCACACCATGCGCTCGTGCAGTTCCGGCGTCGCCGAAACGACAGCGCCTCCGACGACATCGCTGTGTCCATTGAGATACTTCGTCGTGGAGTGCAGCACCAGATCCGCACCTAGCGCGATCGGCTGCTGCCACACAGGAGAGAGGAACGTGTTATCGGCGAGCACGAGCGCGCCGGCCGCATGCGCCTTCTCGGCGACGGCGCGGATATCGACGATTCGCAGCAGCGGATTGCTCGGCGTTTCGATCCAGACCAGCTTGGGCTGCTGCGCGAGCGCAAGAGCAAAGGCCCGATCGTCCGTCTGATCGACGAACTCCACGCGCAGCACGCCCCGCTTGGCGAGATTGCTGAACAGGCGATAGGTCCCTCCATAACAGTCATGCGGGGCGATGAGCAGGTCGTTCGCGTTCAGGAGCTGGCAGACGAGATGAACCGCCGACATGCCCGAGGCAGTAACGACCGCGCCCGCTCCGCCCTCCAGCTCGGCGATCGCTTCGGCGAGCGCATCGCGCGTCGGATTACCCGAGCGCGTGTAGTCATACGCGCGCTTCTCGCCGAACGCCTGGAACGAGAACGTCGAGGTCAGGTGGATGGGCGGCACGACCGCCCCGTACTGCGTATCCGATTCCAGTGCGGCGCGCACCGCGCACGTGGTGGGCGAAAGCGGCTCGTTCATTTCGCACCTCCACCCTCGAGGGTGCTTTCGAACACCTTCCTGAGCGCGTCGGTTTCCTTGAGGAACGCGTCGTGCCCGTAGAGGGAGGACAGCTCCACGAGCCGCGCCGGCCCGCCGAGCCTCGCCTCGAGCGAGCGCATGTCCCCGATCGGCACGAGCTGATCCTCGAGAACCGCGACCAGCACGGTCGGGACGCGGATGCTGACCGCATCGACCTGATGCAGGTCGATCGACTCGGAGAGGCAAACGAAAGCCTCGGGGATATAGGTGGCCGCATATGCATCGCCGCGCGCGAGCAGATACGACTCGACCGGAAACTGGAAGCGGCCGTCGATGCGCACCGCAGGCCCATCGAAGCGAGCCAGGAATTCCTCGGGGCTGCGATACGTCGCCATCGCAAGAGCCCGCGCGAGGCGCAAGCCCTCCGGCGCATCCCCATTCTTGGCCGCATAGCGGACCATCGCGCGCTGAACGCTGCGCCAGGCGGTAGCCATGGGATGCGATCGATCGGCCGCGCTGATGACGATTAGATTGTCGACGAGCCGTGGATAACGCTCGCCGAACGCAAGTGCGACCATTCCGCCATAGGAAGCCCCGATGATGGCGCAGACCGGGCCGCACCCGAGATGCTCGATCAAGCGATGCAGGATCTCGGCCTGGTCATAGGTGCTGATCGAAGGGAAGTTCGTCTGGCCAGCGCGCGGTCCGGTCGTCGCGCCACTGCCGCCCAGGAAATCGAGGCCGAGCACTTGATAGCGGCGGGTGTCTAGCGACTTGCCGGCGCCGATCACCTCGCTCCACCAGCCCTTCTCGCTCGTTCCGACGTCGGCGACGAAGCGGCCCGCCGAGATTCCGCCGAGCGCCACCACGAGCGGGCCATCGGGATTGCCCGTCACGCGCCAGGCGATGCGCACTTTTTCCAGGCGGCCGCCGTAATGCAGGGGAAGCGGTCGCTCGAGTTGCAGCACGCCTTCGCGTACCGGCCAGCTCGGCTCGGTACACACGAATGCGCCCGGCGCACGAGACGCCACGCTTTCCTCGACGGTACTCATTGATGTGGCACTCCTTTCGACTCCGACCCCGAAGGGTCGGCGGGTTTCGCGCATCGCAGAAACCCCTACGGAGTGCCCGTAGCGGCGGGTCGCTGTGACCTTACCGCCCGCTCGAACGCGGACAGCTTCACAGCAACTCATCTGTCGGGACTGACCGGACCAGCCGGATCGCCCGCAGGAGTTGGCACCTTTTCGAGCTGGTTACACTCGACGGTTGCCCCGGCGTCATTGGGCCTGACCCTCAGCCGGTCTCGATGAGCGACCGCGAGTCTAGGCGGGGCTGTACACGAACGTCAAGCATGAAGCGCTTGACGTGTGACACGGATCCGTAATAGCGTATTAACGCATTAATACATTGGAGCGCGTGGCGCCCGCCTGCCCGTAATGAAAGAGCACCGCACTTTGACGCCGCGCCAGGAGGCACTGGCCGAGCGCGCTCTGTTCAGCGCGATCCTGACGTTGCGCAGCGTCGAGGAATGCCGGGCGTTCTTTCGCGATCTGTGCACACCGGCCGAGCTCCAGGCGCTGGCCGACCGTTGGGCGGTGGTGGCGCTGCTCCAGCAAGGCGTGCCCTATCGCGAGATTCACAAGCAGACCGGAGTCAGCGTGACGACCATCGGGCGCGTGGCGCGCTATCTCACCAACGGCAACGGCGGATACACGCTCGCGGCCTCCAGGCTCAAGGAGAGCGCCTCGAGCGTGCGCCAATGATCGACCAGACCACCCGCCTCAAGATCGCCCTGCAAAAGTCCGGGCGCCTGACCGACAACTCGCTCGACCTGCTGGTGCGCTGCGGTCTCAAGTACAGCCGCGGCAAGGACCAGCTCATGTGCTACGGCGAGAACATGCCGCTGGACGTGCTGTTCGTGCGCGACGACGACATTCCGGATCTCGTGCAGCAGGATGTCTGTGACCTCGGCATCGTCGGGCTGAACGTCATCGAGGAAAAGCGACTCGCGTTCGAGGCCCGCGGCCTCACCCCGCTCTTCCAGCAGTTGATGGTGCTCGACTTCGGCAAATGCCGCCTCTCGATCGCCGTGCCGGACGGAGTCGAGTACGAAGGCCCGGCTACGCTGCGGGGAAAGCGCATCGCCACGACCTACCCGCACATCCTTGCGCGCTTCCTCCGCCAAAACGACATCGATGCCGAAATCGTCACGCTCTCGGGGGCGGTGGAGATTGCGCCGCGGCTCGGGCGCGCTGACTTCATCTGCGACCTCGTGTCGACCGGCTCGACGCTGCAAGCCAATCACCTGCGGGAAGCGGAAACGATCATGGAGAGCCGCGCCGCGATCATCGCGACTCCCGTACCAGTCGGCCCGGAGAAGCAGGAATGGATTCATCGCCTCTCCATGCGGATCGACGGCGTGCAGCAGGTCAAGGAGAGCAAGTACATCATGCTGCACGCGCCGCGCTCGAAGCTGGCCGAGATCAAGAAGCTCCTGCCCGGGAGCGAATCGCCCACGGTCGTTCCGCTGGAGGGCACGCCGGACAAAGTCGCCGTCCACGCGGTCTGTCGCGAGAACGTTTTCTGGGAGACGCTCGAAGGCCTCAAGAGCGCGGGCGCCAGCGCGATTCTCGTCCTCCCGGTCGAGAAGATGCTCGCGTGAATGAGATGTTGCCCCCGATCCTGAACTGGTCACAGCTCTCCGACGCCGAGCGGCGCGCGGCCCTGCAGCGCCCTGCGCAGGCAGATCAGGAAGCGTTATACGACCGCGTGCGGGAAATCATTCAGGATGTTCGCACTCGAGGCGATGAGGCGTTGCGCGAGTATGCGCGACGTTTTGACGGAGCTGCGCTGGAGTCCCTTGAAGTAAGCGCGGCGGAATTCTCGGCCGCCGAGCGTGCGCTGACATCCGATCAGCGCAAGGCCCTCGAGCGGGCGATTCACAATGTAACGAGATTCCACGAGGCACAGCGGAGCGCACCGCTTCGCGTCGAAACCTCGCCCGGCCTCGTATGCGAGCGCCAATCCCGGCCCATCGATGCCGTGGGGCTGTACGTTCCGGCTGGCGTCGCTCCCCTACCCTCGACAGCGATCATGCTTGCTGTTCCTGCGCGGATTGCCGGGTGTCCGACGCGAATCATCTGCACACCACCGAGGCGCGACGGTTCGGCTGATCCGGCTGTGCTGAGCGTTGCGCGTCTCTGTGGCATCGAGCGCGTTTTCAAGGTGGGCGGTGCTCAGGCCATCGCTGCCATGGCCTACGGGACAGCGAGCGTGCCGAAAGTCGACAAGCTGTTCGGGCCCGGCAGTGCCTGGGTCACGGCGGCCAAGCTCCTCGTCGCCAACGACCCGCAGGGAGCCGCGCTCGATTTGCCCGCCGGCCCCTCCGAAGTGCTCGTCATCGCGGATGAATCCGCGACCGCGCAGTTCGTCGCGGCGGATCTCCTGGCTCAAGCGGAGCACAGCGTCGATGCGCATGCCGTGTTGCTGACGCCATCTGCGCGCCTGGCCCATGCAGTTCGCGATGCTGTGGCCGAGCAGATGGAGCGACTGGATCGACGGGAAACCTTGTACGCGTCGCTCGAGCACGCCCGCTTCGTCGTCGTTGACTCGGTCGAGACGGCGATCGAGTTGAGTAATGCGTACGCACCGGAGCACTTGCTGCTGCAAGTCGAGAATCCTCGCGCGCACCTGCCGAACGTGCGCAACGCGGGATCGGTGTTCCTGGGGTCCTGGACCCCGGAGACGATGGGCGACTATTGCAGCGGCACGAACCATGTCCTGCCGACGTATGGATTCGCACGCGCCTACAGCGGCCTGTCGCTCGCAGACTTCCAGCGGTACATGACCGTGCAGGAGCTCACTCCGGCCGGTCTGCGAGACCTCGGGCCGAGCGCGATGACGCTCGCAGGACTCGAAGGGCTCGATGCCCATGCGAACGCAGTGCGCGTCCGCCTCGAGCAGCTGGGTGTCGTATGAGCAACGTTCTCAAGCTCGCGAGGCCCGACATCCTGCGTCTGCAGCCGTACCAGCACGCCTCATGGGAGCCCGCGCTCGAGCGCTTGCACGCCAATGAGATGCCGTGGCGAGCAGCCGGCGATGCTTCGCGCGCCGGACTGAATCGCTATCCCGAACCACAACCCGCGGCGCTGATTTCGCATCTCGCCGAGCTCTATGGAGTCGCTCCGGCAAACGTGCTCGCCGGTCGCGGGAGCGACGAGGGCATCGACTTGCTGCTGCGCGCGTTCTGCCGCGCCGGGCAGGATAGCATCCTGATCTGCCCTCCCACATTCGGGATGTACAAGGTCAGCGCGCGTATCCAGGGAGCGGAGGTGATCGAAGTGCCGCTCGTCAAAGAGCGCGGGTTCGCCCTCGATGTTGCGGCGGTCCTCGATGCCTGGCGGGAAGGAGTGAAGCTCGTCTTTGTCTGCAGCCCGAACAATCCCAGCGGGAATCTCCTCGATCGAGCGGCGATCGTGCGGCTGTGCGCCGAGCTCGAGGGTCGTTCGCTCGTGGTTGTGGATGAAGCCTATATCGAGTTCGCCCGCGCATCGAGCATGGTCACGCAGCTCGAGCGGTTCGAGAACCTCGTCATCCTTCGCACACTGTCGAAGGCATATGCGCTCGCGGGGACGCGCTGCGGGGCCCTCGTCGCTCATGAGAGCATCGTGTCACTCCTCACCCGCGTCCTGACGCCCTACGCGCTCACTGCGCAAACAATCGAATCGGTCCTCGCCTTCACGGATGCGACGCATCAGGCAGAAGCTCAACGTCGCATCGAGCTGATCCGCGCTGAGCGCGAGCAGCTTGCGCGCCGGCTCGCAGCGTTGCCCTCGATCAAGCGCGTGTGGCCGAGTGACTCGAACTTTCTACTCGTCGAGTGCGTCGATGCGGATCAGGTCCTGCGAGCGGCGACCTCGGCGGGCTTGATTCTTCGCGACGTGCGCTCGCAACCCGGGCTAGCCGGTTGCGTGCGGATCTCCGTCGGCGCGCCGGAACAGAACGAGCGGCTCCTTCGCGGCGTCGCTCGAGCCTCAGGAGCGGCGGCATGAGCGGGCGGAGCGTCCTCTTCATCGATCGGGACGGCACGATCATCGTCGAGCCGCCGGACCAGCAGATCGACAGCCTGCAGAAGCTCCGGCTCGTGCCGGGCGTGATTCCGGCGCTGTGCACATTGCGCGATGCCGGCTACTCGTTCGTCATGGTGAGCAATCAGGATGGCCTCGGCACCGAGCGCTTCCCCGAGCCGAGCTTTCGCGAGCCTCACGAGTTCCTGCGGGCGCTCCTCGCTTCTCAGGGCATCACGTTCGAAGCCGAGTTCTTCTGCCCGCATCTGCCGAGCGAAGGTTGCGGCTGCCGAAAGCCCAAGACGGGCCTGCTCGATGAGTATCTGCAGCGTCATCCGATCGACCGGGCGCGCAGCTTCGTAATCGGCGATCGTGACACGGACATGGAGTTGGCGCGCAATCTCGGCATAGAGGGCATACGTGTTCGCGGCAATGACAGGCCCGGCGAAGACTGGCCCGACATCGCGCGCCGCCTCGCAGGCCGCAATCGAGTCGCGCAGGTCGCACGGAAAACGAGGGAGACGGACATCTCCGTTACCGTAGCGCTCGATCGCCCCTCCCCCATCGAGATCACGACCGGCATTGGCTTCTTCGATCACATGCTCGAGCAGATCGCGCGGCACGGGGGCTTTTCGCTCGTGCTTCGTTGCAAGGGAGATCTGCACGTGGACGAGCACCACACCGTGGAGGATTGCGCGCTCGCACTTGGGCAGGCGCTGAAAGAGGCGCTCGGCGACAAGCAGGGCATTGGTCGCTACGGCTTTCTGCTGCCGATGGATGAGGCGCTCGCGCAAGTCGCGATCGATCTCGCCGGCCGACCATACTTCGTGTTCGAAGGCCGCTTCAACCGCGAACGAGTCGGCGAGTTGCCCACCGAGCTCGTGCCCCACTTCTTCCGCTCGCTCGCCGAGAGTCTCGGCGCGGCTGTCCACCTTTCGGTGAAAGGTGAGAATTGCCACCACATGATCGAAGCTTGCTTCAAAAGTGTGGGGCGGGCCTTGAGACAGGCGCTTGCAGTCACGGGCGGTGACGTGCCGAGCACGAAGGGAGTGCTCTGATGCGCCTTGCAGTCATCGACAGCGGCGGCGCGAACCTCGCATCGCTGGTGTTCGCGGTCGAGCGGCTGGGGATCAGCGCACAGGTCACGACCGATCCGAAGGTGCTGCGCTCGGCTTCGCACGTCATTCTGCCGGGCGTGGGTGCAGCCGCTGATTGCATGGCACGCCTGCGCGAGGCAAATCTGATCGACACGATCAAACGACTCGAGCAACCGTTGCTCGGCATCTGCGTCGGCATGCAGCTTCTCTTCGAGTTCTCCGAGGAAGGCAACGTCCCCTGTCTCGGGCTTCTGCCGGGCTCGGTCCGGCGACTTCCGGACAAGGACACCCTTCCGGTGCCCCACATGGGGTGGAATCAACTCGACTTCGATCCGGCGCGGGCAGGCCCGCTCCTCGAGGACGTCGCACCCGGGGACTACGTCTACTTCGTGCACAGCTACTGTGCACCTGTGGGCGAGCACACCCTGGCGAGCACGACGTACGGCGAGCCATTCTCGTCGGTCGTGTGTCGAGGCAATGTTTTCGGTGTGCAGTTTCATCCCGAGCGCTCCTCGCGTACGGGGTCGCTCCTGCTGCGCAATTTCCTGCAGTCATGATCGAGGCGCCGACGGCATGGAACTGATCCCTGCGATCGATCTCAGGGAAGGTCGTTGTGTACGCCTGCTCCGAGGCGACTTCGCCGCACAGACGGTCTACTCGGAGGAGCCCGAATGTGTGCTCGAGCACTACAGGGCGCTCGGCGCCAGACGCGTTCACGTCGTCGATCTCGACGGCGCGCGGCAAGGAACGCAACCGAATCGAGCCGCGGTGCTTGCCCTGGCTCGCAATCGTTTCGTCAGCCTGCAAGTTGGCGGAGGTCTCAGAGATCTCGCCTCGATACGAGAGCTGCTCGAGGCCGGAATCGAGCGCGTCGTGATCGGCAGCATCGCGGTGTCCGCACCTGAAAAAGTCATCCACTGGACGAAAGAAATCGAGCCCGAACACATCGTGCTCGCCCTGGATGTCCGGCTCGATGCGGCGAGAACACCGTTCCTCACCACGCACGGCTGGCAGCAATCGACTGCACAGGTGCTGTGGGACGTGGTGGAACGTTACGCCCGCGCCGGATTCGTGCACGTGCTGTGTACGGACGTCTCGCGTGACGGAGCGCTCGAAGGGCCGAATTTCGAGCTCTATGCGCAGGCGGTGCGCCGCTACCCGCAACTGCAATGGCAGGCATCGGGCGGAGTCTCTTCGGCGCACGACCTGTGGGCCCTGCGTGAATGCGGCGTCGCCGCCGTGATCAGCGGCAGAGCGATGCTCGAGAACCGGATTGCACTCGAGGAGCTGCGGCCATTCTTGCCAGGCGCATCATCCCCTGCCTCGACGTAAGAGACGGCCAGGTCGTCAAAGGCGTGAGGTTTCGCGATCACGTCGTGGTCGGCGACATCCTCGAGCTGGCCGCACGCTATTGCGAGCAGGGCGCGGACGAGCTGGTGTTCTACGACATCACCGCGAGCCCCGACGGCCGATCGGTCGATCGGGCCTGGGTGCGGCGCGTCGCTCGCGTGCTCGACATTCCCTTCTGCGTAGCCGGCGGGATCCGCAGCGTCGAGGATGCCGAAGAGGTGCTCGCGCAAGGCGCGGAAAAAGTCTCGATCAACTCCCCTGCCCTCGCGGATCCTGAGCTGATCACGCGCTTGAGCGAGCGCTTCGGCGCGCAATGTGTGGTAGTCGGGATCGACAGCCAGCGTCGCGACGGCGATTACTTCGTCTACCAATTCACTGGCGACCCCTCGCGCACCCGCAACACAGCTCGCCGCACACTCGAGTGGATACGGGAAGTCCAGGAGCGTGGCGCAGGCGAGATCGTGCTCAATTGCATGGCGAGCGATGGTACGCGGCAGGGCTACGACATCGAGCAGCTCTCCTCGATGCGGCGTGAGTGTCGAGTGCCGCTCATCGCCTCGGGAGGCGCCGGCGCGCCTGAGCACTTCGCGGATGTCTTTCGACAGGCCGGCGTCGATGGAGCGCTCGCCGCGAGCGTCTTTCACAACGGCGTGATCGCCATCCCCGATCTCAAGCAGTTCCTTCGCGCCCGACAAATCGAGATCCGTCCATGACTCCTCAAGACATCGGCACGCTGGATTGGCACAAGGGCGAGGGCCTGCTCCCGGCCATCGTGCAGGACGCGGACACCGGCCGGGTCCTGATGCTCGGTTACATGAATCGCGAAGCGTTGGAGAAGACGCTCGCCGAGCGCCGGGTGACATTCTTCAGCCGCAGCAAGGCACGCCTCTGGACCAAGGGAGAAACCTCGGGCCACACGCTGCACCTGATCGATGTCGTTCCCGATTGCGACAAGGACACGCTGCTCGTCCTCGCGCATCCCGAAGGGCCAACGTGCCATCTGGGAACGCAAAGCTGCTTCGGCTCCCGAAGCGACACGCGAGCGACCAGGCTGGCCTTTCTTGCACGGCTGGAGGATGTGATTGCCGACCGCCTGAGCGAGCGGCCGGAAGGAAGCTATACGGCGCGGCTCTGGGCCGAAGGCCCGACGCGCATCGCGCAGAAAGTCGCAGAGGAAGGCGTCGAGGTCGCATTGTCCGCCGTCGCGGACGGAGAGGACAGGTTGATCAGCGAGGCGGCCGATCTGCTGTTCCACCTCGCCCTGCTCCTGAAGAGCCGCAATCTCTCGCTCGCCAGGGTCGTGGCCGAGCTCGAGGAACGACATCGCACGAAGGGCGGCTGAGCCCGCCGCCCTCGCCGGGCAAAGCAACCGTCTAGATCATGAACTCCGGCGCGGGCTCCCGAAGGTTGTAGCGGGAGCTCATCGATCGCCCATACGCGCCCGCCGTCGCGATCAAGAGTACATCGCCCTCCTCGGTCGGCGGCAGCAGCCGATCGACCCCGAGCTGATCGCCCGATTCGCAGATCGGGCCGACCACGTTCACGACTTCGGTGCTGCGCTCTTGCAGGCGACTCAAGTTCACGATCTCGTGATGCGCCCCGTATAGCGCCGGGCGGATCAATGAGTTCATGCCCGTCGCGACGCCCACGTAATGCACTTCTCCCTTGCCCTTGATCTGCGTGACTTGCGCGAGCAGCACGCCCGCCTCGGCGACGAGATAGCGCCCGGGCTCGATCCACATCTCGAGCCTGGGATGCGCGGTCTTCAGCGCTGCGAGCGCGGCGCCGAGCTCGGGCAGCACGACTCCTTGTTGACCCGGCCGCTCGGGTACGCCCAGCCCGCCACCGAGATCGAGGATTCGCACATCCCGGAAGCGCTGCGCAAGGCTGCTCAGAATCTCGCCGACCGAGTGCCAGTTCTCGACACCGAACACGCCGCTGCCGGTATGCGCGTGCAGACCGACGATTCTCGCGTTCGCTGCTTTGACGAGCCGCTCGAGCTCGTCCATCTCGAAAAGCGGCACGCCGAACTTCGAGTGCACTCCGGCGGTGCGCACTTTGTCGTGGTGGCCCCGACCGTGACCGGTATCGATACGCACGAACACCTCGCGACCGTTGAACAGCTCCGGCCAATGCTTGAGCGGATGCAGGTTGTCGAGCGTCACCCACACGCCCTGCGCGAGCGCCCATTCATACTCTGCGCGCGGCGCGAAGTTCGGCGTGAAGAGAATGCGCTTGCGGTCGAGCCCCGGCAGCGTCGCGAGCACGTGCTCCACCTCGCCTTGTGAGACGCACTCGAATCCAAGCCCTTCCTCGTGGAAGATCCGCAGGATCTCGGGGTGCCAGTTCGCTTTGAGCGCGTAGAACACCGCACCCAGCCCGGGCAACTTCTTGAGAGCGCGGGCCTTCGAGCGCAGCGTCTCGCGGTCGTACACGAACGCCGCGCCATGCTCGGCCCCGAGCGCGAGCAGATCGTCCTTTCGATCCTGCCACCACTGCTTGCTTGCGCCGGCCGCCGTGTCCGCTCCGCCGTAGAGCTCCTCCCAGGTCGGGCCGAGCACCCGGTCGGCGGTCATCTTGCGGATGGCGATGTCGTGCAGGCGCGTGACCAGGCGCTCGCCATGCTCCTCGTCGATCACGAAGCTGATGTTGAGGTCATTGGCCGCCTGCGTGACGAGATAGATCTTCTGCTCCTCGAACAGCTCGAGCGCATCGCCGAGCCGGTGCAGGATCGCCCGGATGTTGCGCCCCACGAGGCTCACTGCCGCGCACGGCCCGATCACCTCGACGCGGCAGAGCTTGCTGAGATCGGCGACGAGCGCGTCTATCGCCGCCTTGTCGAGCGTATTCGCCGCCGGATCGAGCGAGACGGTCACGCTCGTCTCGGAGGTGGAGACCAGGTCCACCGAGAGGCCGTGATCCTTGAAGACCTTGAAGGCATCGGCGAGAAAGCCCACCGAATGCCACATGCCGACGGTCTCCATGGACACGAGCGTGATGTTTCGCTTGATCGTGACGGCTTTCACCTGCGCAGCGCCGTTGCCGCCGTGCGTGGTGATTACCGTCCCTTCGAGCTTCGGCGTCTGCGTTGCATAAACGTAGAGCGGGATGCCGTATTCCTTGAGCGGCTTGATGCAACGTGGATGCAGCACCTTCGCACCGCTGCTCGCGATCTCCTGGGCTTCGTCGTACTCGAGCGCTCGCAACAAGCGCGCCGTCGGCACGTTGCGCGGATTGGCGCTGAACATGCCGGGCACATCGGTCCACATCTCGAGCCGTCGCGCTTGCAGCTTCACTGCAAAGTAGCTCGCGGAAGTATCCGAGCCCCCACGCCCGAGCAGCACCGTATCGCCGTTGTCATCACTGGCGATGAACCCTTGCGTGATCCACACCGTGCCCGGGGAGGACCAGCGCTGCTGCAAGGCTCGATCGGGAGCGTACGCGCACGTCGCGGAAAGATAGCTTGCGCGCGCACTCGCATTCCGGCGGGGCTCGGCCTTGAGCACCGTGCGCGCATCGATCCACTGTACATCCAGGCCTTGCGAGGTCAGGAACGCCGCACCCAGGCGCGTCGCCATCAGCTCGCCCTGCGCCATGACGCGGGCCCGCAGCCGCTCGCTCACCTCGCCCACGAGCGCGATGCCGGCGGCGATCTGCCTCAATCGCTCGAACTGCTGCTCGAGATCCGGGCTCGTGATCACTCCGAGCTGGCGCGCGAGCTCGCGATGGCGCTGCTCGATCTGCTCCATCACCGGCTGCCATTCGTTGCCGAGCGCGAGCGAGAGAAGCTGCTCGAGCTTGTCGGTGATGCCGGAGAGCGCCGAGTGAACGACGAGGGGTTTCAAGCCTTCGGCGAGCCGCTCTTTCAGCACGCCGGCGATGTTCTTCCAGTTCTCGACCGAGGAGACGCTCGTACCACCGAACTTCAGCACCACCCACGGCGAAGCAGGCGTGGGGTCAGCCGTCGTCATGTCCGATCCTTTGTGTTTTGTCTGGGCCAGGAAATTGCGAGCGCACACCGCCGCGCTCGCACCGCCGGGGTGGGATGTGGAACCTTGGGGCGAAGGGCGAAGGTCGGGCGCAGGCGCGTCGGGCACCTGCGCCGAACCTTAACTCAAGTCATTCTTCGTCGAAATCTCTCAGCTCTTTCTGCAGCCGGCGCTCGGCCAGCACGTCCTCGAGCTTGCTCCATGCGGCCTTGCCTTTCTTGGCCGGTGTTCCGCTCGGGCGCGGGCGACGACCGACCGATTCAATGAATTTCTCGTAATGCTGCTCCTCGTCGCTGTCGGCGACGAACTCATCATCGAGGTCGAAGTGATCGTCGTCTCTCTCCACCATGGTGATTCCTGGAAAATACCCGAAAAATCAACGAGATCGGAACCCGGCGGGGCCGGAAGCCTGCGGACTATATACGATGCGGCGGCGTTTTCAATGGGCGTCGCCGAATCCTCCGCGGGGGCTTTGACCCCGGCCGGCGGCAGAGTTTCCCCGCTGCTCGAGGCGCCGTCCGCGAACGCCCGTCAGCGGCTCGAGACCGTGACCGGCGCCCCCCGCCCGAGCCCCAGGGCCTCGGCCGCGCTCTGCTCCGCCCGGGCGATCTCGACCACCCCGAAAGAATTCACGAGCGCCAGGAACTCCCCGGGCCGCACGTCCCCGTAGGTCCGGCGGAGCTGGAAAGTGTGGCCGCCTGTTCGGACGACGGGATCGCGGAAGGACTCGATCAGCGAGCCGTCGATGTTGGTGATCAGGTTGCCGAAGTGGTCGAGCGTGATGACCACGCCCGAGACCTGCCCCGCCGAGACGATCGGCTCGTCTACCCAGGAGGGCACGATGTCGGTCGTAGTCGGCCCGAGGTCGGCGAGCGCGAGGCGCCCGGCCGCGATCTCGGCCCCGATCGGGGCGAAAAGGTCCCGCCCGTGGAAAGTGGCGCTCGGGACAGGCAGGCCGAGCCTGGAGACGACCTTGGGCGTGTCGAGCCGGTAGGTCGTGGCGCTCTCTGCCCGGGCAATGACGGGCGCCAGCAGGCCGTTGTCGGGGGCCAGGAAGGCGTGCCCGTCGGCGGCCACCGCAATGATTTCCCGGGCCGTCCCCACGCCGGGATCGATCACGGCCACGTGGACGGAGCCGGCCGGGAAATACTTGTAGGCCCGGGCCAGCCAGAAGCCCGCCTCCGCCGGCCAGTAGACCGACACCTCATGGGTGACATCGATGATCCGGGCCTCAGGGAAGTGCGCCAGGATCCGGCCCTTCATGGTGGCTACGAACGGGCCCTGGTGGCCGAAGTCGGTCGTGATGGTGATGACGCCGCAAGGAGAAAACATGGAGGCTGACTCTCGTGGTCGCGCTGGCCGAGAGTCTGCGACGAGGGTCGGCGCGCTTCAACTTGCCGTGTTGGGCTCGAGGCGCTTGCCCGTTTCGGCGTCGAAAAAGTGCACTCGATCCGGCGCCACCTGGAGAGTGATGCGCGAGCCGATGGCCGGCAGGTTCTGCGGGACTGAGCGCGCGATCAGGCTCGTCTCGCCAAGGCGTGCGTGGATGAATGCCTCGTTGCCGATCGCTTCGATCAACTCGACCTGGACGGTGAGTCGCACGCTGTGCGGGGCGCTTTGAGCGTCGACGCGCTGCAGATCTTCAGGCCGGATCCCTGCCACGACTTCCCGGCCCACGTAGGGTTCGAGCGCCGGAAGCTCGAGCTTCGTGCCTGCCGCTTCGAGCACCGCGACGGGGCTGCGAGTCACCCGGCCCCGCACGAAGTTCATGGCGGGATTGCCCAGGAAGCCGGCGACGAACAGATTCACTGGACGCTCGTAGATACGCATGGGAGCATCGATCTGCTGCACGACGCCTCGATCGAGCACGACGATGCGCTGCCCGAGCGTCATCGCCTCCACTTGATCGTGGGTCACGTAGATCATGGTCGTGCCGAGCGAGCGATGCAGCCGCGCGATCTCCGTTCGCATCGTGGCGCGCAGCTTTGCATCGAGATTCGAAAGCGGCTCGTCCAGCAGGAACACCTGCGGATGCCGGACCAGCGCCCGGCCCAGCGCCACCCGTTGCCGCTGCCCGCCCGAGAGTTGCTTGGGCAACCGGTCGAGCAAGTCCGTAAGCCCGAGCATCTGCGCGGCTTCGTTTACGCGCCTGGCAATGTCCTCCTTGTCGTGGCCGCGAAGCTCGAGCCCGAAGCCGAGATTGCGCGCCACCGTCATGTGCGGATAAAGCGCGTAGCTCTGGAAGACCATGGCGATATCACGGTCACGCGGCTCGAGGCGGGTGACATCGCGATCACCGATGTGAATCGTTCCGGCTGTCGGTTCCTCGAGACCCGCGATGAGCCTCAGGAGCGTGCTCTTGCCGCAGCCCGAGGGGCCGACGAGCACGAGGAGCTCCCCGTCCTCCACCGTGAAACTTGCATCGTCGATGGCGACGAAGCCGTTGTTGTAAACCTTGCGTACCGAGCGCAGAGTCACCCGAGCCACGTTGTCCCACCTTCACGAGCGAGCGCCGGCTCCTCGATCCACTGTCGTTCGTATAAACTGCCGCCGCCTCTTCTTTCGCGCCCGCATCCAGGCCTCCTCGTCGCATGAGCGAGCACGACATTTGCTTTCCCGAGCGCTTTCTCTGGGGCTGCGCCACCTCGGCCTACCAGATCGAAGGCTCGCCGCTCGCCGACGGCGCCGGCGCCAGCATCTGGCACCGGTTCGTCCACACACCAGGGCACGTGACCGAAGGGCATACGGCGGATGTGACCTGCGACCATTATCGCCGCTGGCAAAGCGACGTCGACCTCATGCGCGCGCTCGGGCTCAACGCCTACCGCTTCAGCATCGCCTGGGGTCGCGTGCTGCCCGAAGGCGTCGGTCGCGTGAATCCCGCCGGACTCGGCTTCTATGACCGGCTCGTCGATCGCCTGCTCGAGCAAGGCATCGAGCCCATGGCGACGCTGTATCACTGGGACTTGCCGGCCGCACTCGACGATCGCGGCGGCTGGCTCAACCGCGACATCGCCGGCTGGTTCTCCGAATACGCCGAGCTTCTCTTCCGGAAGCTCGACGGTCGCGTCAAACACTGGTGCACGATCAACGAGCCCTGGGTCGTGATGGACGGCGGCTACTTGCACGGTACGCTGGCGCCCGGTCATCGCAATCGCTTCGAAGCGCCCCTCGTCGCGCATCATCTCCTGCTCGCACACGGCGCAGCAGTGCAAGCGTATCGGGCAAGCGGCCGTCATCGGATTGGTCTCGTCGTCAATCTGGAGCCGAAGTATCCAGCCACGACGAGCGAGGCCGATCTGGCCGCGACGCGCCGGGCCGACGCGTACATGAACCGCCAGTTTCTGGATCCTGCCTTGCTCGGGGCCTACCCATCGGAGCTCGCGGAGATCTTCGGCGAGGCGTGGCCGAGCTGGCCGGACAAAGATCTGATCGCTATCAAGCAACCTTTGGACTTCGTGGGCGTGAATTACTACACGCGCGCAGTCACGAAATTCGACGCGAACGCCTGGCCGCTGCAAGCGACGTCCGTCCGGCAAGAGAACCGCACGTACACGGAGACGGGTTGGGAAGTCTTTCCACAAGGCCTCACCGATACGTTGCTGTGGCTCAAACGAAGGTACTCGAGCCCGGCAATCTACATTACCGAAAACGGCGCGGCGTTCTTCGATCCGCCTGAAGCGGAAGGAGACACGCTCGAGGATCCGTTGCGAGTCGCTTACTTCCGCGAGCACCTGCTTGCCGTGCACGAAGCGTTGCGACAGGGAGTGGACGTTCGCGGCTACTTCGCCTGGTCGCTGCTCGACAATTTCGAGTGGGCGCACGGCTTCACCAAGCGATTTGGTATCGTCCACGTCAATTACGAAACGCTCGAACGCACGCCAAAGGCCAGCGCACGATTCTATTCGCGCGTGATCGCGACCAACGGGGCGGCGCTCGGCGGATGATCTGACGCTCATTCGGTCAGCACGATCGTGAACGGGAGCTGCGTGATCCTGAGCTCCTTGCCGATCCAACGCGCCGACCCACGCCGGATCGACTGATGCGAGGGAGTGTCCTTTTCGGGCCAGGCGACGGCGACGCCTCCGACAGGCATGTCGATCTCGCCCACGTCCAGAATCCGCTCCTTCCCGTTCACGGTGAGCGAGTAGCTCAGCGGGCCGTACGGCGTACGAAGGTTCTTCACCGCAAACCCCTCTTCTCGCGTCCACTCTTCGGGCACACCCGCCATCAAGACCAGCGTCTCGTCGGCCTGCCGCTCGAACGCAAACATATCGAGGAGCGATCGGCCGTAGTCCGAAGCCACCCATCCGTGCGGCATGTCGCCGATGAAGCGCGACTTGCGCACCTCGCGGCCGATGACTTCCGCCCAGTGGTTCCAGGCGGCCGGGCGTCGGTCGCTCATGAAGAACTCGATCAGCTCCTGCGCGCGCTCCCGCCAGCGAAGGCGCACGAACGCCCCGAGATTGCGCCATTCATAAGGCGTGTACGCATCCCAGGTCTGGCTCTTCCGCCGCTCCGAGAACTGCTCCCAATAGCGCTCGAAGGTCGCAAGGAGCGGGGCCGGTGGGAGCATCTGCTGCTCGCCGACGGGCGAGAGCGCGATCGAAGTGGAAGTGGGATCGAAGTCGCCCAGCTCCGCCGCGCCCGGCAGATAGTCGATCTGGTGTTTCTCCATCGCGATCGCGAGCGAGCGGTACACATCGGAACGGAACTCGTCGCGCGAGGCGATGAAGCGACGCATAGCTTCCTTGTGGCCGAGAGCCCGCGCGATGCGCACAGCCGATTCATAGCCAGCCAGCGCCCAGAAATCGTCCCAGTACGAATGCATGGGCTTGGCCGCGTAGCCTTCGTGACTGATGGAAGCAGGCATGAGGCCATAGAACGCGGCCCGCTCACCCTTGCTGTTCTCGGCGGTGCGCTCCGAAAGGCGCAGCTTATCCATGTACGCTACCGTCCTGAGAACCGACGGCCACATTTCCTCGAGAAGCGCGCGGTCGTTCGTATAGCGATGCACGGCATCGATCAGAAAGAGAAATTCGCCCGCGCTGTCGTTCTCCGGAACCGGGTCGGCGCCGCGCCGGTCCACACAGCACGGAACTTTGCCATTGCCGAACTGATAGCCCGCGTACCAGCGCAGGAAGGCTTTGGCTGCCTCCTCGTGACCAAGCCGGAGCAGCATCTCGGAGGTCATCGCTCCGTCACGGATCCAGGAACGCTCGTACGACCGCGATCCTGGTTGAATGGCGGGGCCGTCGCGATTGATCAGCACGTATGCGAGGCTGCTCCGAAGGGTGTCGAACAGGTATCGCTCCTCTTTCGGCAGCACGAGCTCCACTCGATCGAGCTTCTCGCGCCACGACTCGGCAACTTGCTCGAGCGACACACCAGGTGCGTCGTTGCCTGCGGATAAAGTCTTCCCACGGTCGCCAGGTTCTTGTGGGAAATCCAGAACGATCTCGCGCCCCATGCCGGGCTCCAGCTCGAGCTCGAACAGCAACGCGCCCGAGGCGAAGCCGCTTTCATCCCGCACACGATCGCTTCCAGTTCCCGCCTCCAACCATTTACATGGCGCATCGGCTTCAGCCGTCACGGCGCGAAAACTTTGGGGGGGCGTGCGCGCGATGACCGCAGGCACGGCATCCACTCGCACGATGCCGTCTTCAAAGGACAGATCCTGAATCGGGCTCACACCTCCCGGGGTGTTCAGGAACTGCGCCGGCGGATTGACCTGGAACGGCCGGATCACCAGAGCCAGCGTGTAACGCCGAACCGTTCGGGTTGGGTTGCGCACCCGATAAATAGTGTGAGCGTACGTCTGGCCGGAAGCGGCAGTCGCGAACGCCGTGGTCGTGAGCTCTACTTCGTCATGTTTCCAGTGCACGCTCGGAATTGGCAGATAGCCGTCCGCCAGGCTGTGGCTGATCGCAACGTCCGCCCAGGTGAGCCACTTCGAGCCCGTCCGTAGAAACGGCTCGACGGATGGACCCCCCTTGCGCGGCTCGAACGCCCCGTCTTCGGAGAGCAAAGCCTCTTCCGGCGCACTGTCCACGCCGACGATGGTCCAGTACGTCTGCTCGTCCAGAAAGCCGCGGGGATAGCATCCTCGTCGGGCATTCTTCGCGAGCGCGCTGATGAACGCATTTGGCGAGGCGCCGAATTCGAGATCGCGAATGTGCAGCTCTGCGATGCCCACCTCCCGGCCAGGGTCGGGGATGCTGACGCGGATGAAGCGCGCCTCCGATTCTGGCATGAGGAACGAATCGCGACCGCCGTTGCTCGCGGTCGCGCGTTGCATCGTCTGCCAGCGTTTGCCATCCAACGAAGTCTCGATCGAGTAACGCTCAGGTGCGAGGCCCTCAGCCCAGTCGATCTCGATTCCGCCGAACTCGCGCACGCCTTTCAGATCGATTTCGAGTGACTGAGGCCCACCAGCCCCACGCGCGCTGCGCCAAATTGTTCCCTGCCGGCCATCGATGGCGTGCGCCGCGACGTTCCTGCCGCTTTCCGAGGAGGCTCGCGCGGTCGGCTCCTCCGTAATGGGCGGGCGCTCGATGCGTTTGAGCGTCAGGCGATCGAACCACAGATTGCCTCGACCGCCCTCCTCGCCCGCACTTACGACGAGCTCGATCGAGTGAAACCGGCGCAGCGTGCGATCCTCGGTCGGGCCCCAGGCGAACTCGATGTGACGACGCTTGATCCGGATCTGCTGCCAGTCGCCGGAGAAGCGAAAGTTGGAGCGTCGAAACCACCAGACGTTCGAGCCGGACTCGTCGACGAACTTCACCTCGAAATGATTGCGCCCGCCCTCGCCGCGCATCCAGAAGGAAATTTCATAGTCCTCCGGCAGCTCGGTCGGCAACACGCGCGTCGCCGCCGCATAGCCCGCCGTGCCGGCGAGATCGAAATCGAGCACCAGCGCTTGCCCGTCCATGCCGTTCGCGCTCCGTACTGACGCGCTCACACCATCGGAGCCCAACGCCTTCCACGCGCTCACATCCTCCATCTCATCCAGTGATCGGACGTCGAGCTCCGGAGCCCGCTCCTGCGCGAGCGCAAGCGCCGCGAGCACGCCGGCCGTCAATGCGGCCGTGACACCGATGCCAAGAAGCAATGTGCGAAGGTTGAAGCCCATCGAGCGGCCGTCATCCTTTCACGCTGCCGGCCAGAATGCCTGCGATGTAGTGGCGCTGCATGCCGAGGAACAGCACCAGAACGGGCAGCGTCGTAATCACCGCTCCCGCCATCATCAGCTCGTTGTCTTGCACGTGCTCGCGCGACAGGCCGGCGAGCGCCACCGGCAAAGTGTGCATCTTCTGATCGGTGAGCACGATCAACGGCCACATGAAGTCGTTCCACGTAGCGAGGAACGTCAGGATCGCGAGCGTCAAAAGAATGGGCTTGAGAAGCGGCAGCACGACGGAGCGAAAGATCCTGAATTCACTCGCCCCGTCGATCCGCGCCGCCTCCAGCAGCTCGGTCGGCAGCGACAGCGCGTACTGTCTCACGAGGAAGATCCCGAACACGCTTGCCATCGTCGGCACGATGACCCCGCCGTACGTGCTGACCAGACCCATTTCCTTCACCAGCGCGAACAGCGGAATCATCGCCACCTGGCTCGGGATCACCAACGCTCCGAGCAACGCCCGAAAAACCCGGTCCCGACCCGGGAAGCTGAGCTTGGCGAACGCATAGCCCGCCATCGTGTTGAAAGCCAGCGAGATGAGCGTCGCCAGCGTCGCGACGATCGCGCTGTTGAGCATGTAGCGCCCTGCAGCATGGCGCGCGAACAATTGCCGATAGTTCTCGAGGGTCGGCTCTGACGTGAAAAGCGGCGGTGGATACGCGCTGGCTTCGCCAGTCGGCATGAACGACACCGACAGCATCCACACGAGCGGAAAGGCAACGACTACGGCCGCCGCGACGAGACTTGCATTGATGACGAGTGCCTTGACCGTCCTGGAGTGCATTGCTACGCCTCCCGCTGCCGCCCGATGCGCAACTGCAGCACGGTCACCGTGAGCATGATAATGAACAGGAGGAACGCCACTGCGGAGGCTCGCCCAAGGCTCCACCACTTGAAGCCTTCTTCGTACATGAAATAAAGCACGCTCATCGTGCTCTGAAGCGGCCCGCCCTCCGTCATCACGTACGGCTCGGCAAAGAGCTGGAAGTAGCCGGCCATGGTCAGGATGCTGACGAGCAGCAGCACCGGACCGATGCCGGGCAGCGTGATGTGGCGGAACATCTGCCACGAGGAGGCGCCGTCGATGCGCGCGGCTTCGTAAAGATCGTCCGGAATGTTCTGGAGGGCGGCGAGCAGGATGATCATGTTGTAGCCGAAGTTCTTCCAGACCGCGAGGATCACGATCGCCGGCATCGCCCAGTTCGGATCGCCCATCCAGTCGATCGGCTCGATACCGAGGGCCGACAGCGTGTAATTCAAGAAGCCGTAGCGCGTGTGGAAGATGTAGCGCCACACGACTGCCACCGCCACGAGCGTAGTGACCACGGGCGCAAAGAACACGGTTCGAAACAGTCCGCGCCAGCGCGCGAGCCTGGAGTTGACGAGCAGTGCAGCAGCCAGGGAGACCCCGATCGAGAGCGGCACGCCAAGCGCGACGAAGTACACCGTATTGCCAAGCGCGTTCCAGAAGAGCGGCTCGGAAAGCAGGCGCACATAGTTCCTGAAGCCCACGAACCGGAGATTGTCGATGTCAGTGAGCGCATACAGATCGAAATCGGTCAGGCTCATCGCGAGCGCGCCGAGCACCGGCAGAAAGAAGAACACCGTGAGCACTATCAGCGCGGGCGCGACGAACAGCCACGCGGCGGTGGAGCGTCTCACGTGTGCCGCTCCCTATCGAGCATCCAGCGTCGCTTTTCGAGGATCTCGTCCGTCTTGAGATCGAGCTGTGCCACGCCTTCATCGATCGTCGCGGCCCCGAGAACCACGCGTTCGGCCGCGTATCGCATCTCCTGAGCGATGCGCTCCCACTCCGGCACCTTTGGCGGCGAGCGCACACGGTCGAGCTGCTCTCGAAACGCCCGCGCATGCTCTGATCTCGCCAGTGCCGGAACATGCCATGTCGTGCGCCTCGGTGGCATGTCCCCTGTCAGCTCGTAGAACTGCTCTTGCGTCGAGGGCCGCGAGAGATACTCCGCCAGCTTCCAGGCTTCCGGTTTGCGTCTGGAGGAACGGAAGATCACGAGGCTCGCGCCGCCCGCCGTCGAAACGCCAGGGCCGTGAGGCCCGGGCATAGGCGCCGTCATCCACGCGTCCTGCAAACTGGGCGGCAGCCGGCGCTTGAACTCCGCGATGTTCCAAGGCCCGGAGATATAGAAGGAGAAGAAGCCCCGGCCAAACTCGTCCCACACGTTCGAGATCTGCGTGCTGCTCATGCGAGGCGCCCAGCCGCGATCGAACATGCTGACGTAGAACTCTAGGGTGCGCCGGAAGTCAGGGCTGCGAAAGTTTCCGTATCGTCCGTCCTCTCGCAGGAGCGGCGATGGCTGCTGCAACGCGAGCACGAGCAGCGGCTCGAACTCGTTGAGCGGCAGCAAAATCGAGTAACGCTCGGGCCCGACCAACGCTTTGATGGCAGCCAGTCTTTCGGTCCACTCGCTCCACGTGACAGGCGGCGTATCGAATCCGGCTTGCGAGAGCAGGTCCCTCCGGTAGTAGAGCAAGCGAGTGTCCACGTACCAGGGGATGCCGAACAGGCGCTCTTCCACCCGGTTCGATGCGAGAATGCCTTCGAAGTAATCCTCGAGGACGACGTCCGTCGAGGCCGAGGCATAGGCATCGAGAGGCTCGAGGGCATCGAGCGCGGCGAACTCCGGGATCCACGTGTTGCCGAGCTGGCACAGATCCGGCAGCGTCTCTCCCGCGTAAGCGGTGAGAAGCTTCTCGTGCGCAGCCGTCCATGGAAGGCGCTGCACCTCGACGGCGATCTCGGGATGCTCGCGCTCGAAGCCCTGCACGAGCTGCGCTGCCACCTCTCCTTCCCGGCCCACCGCCCAGAACTCCACGAGCGCCTTTTTCGAGCGCTCGCGTGCGCATCCGTGCGAGCCCAAGGTCAGAGCCGCCAGCCCCGCGATCGCTTCGCGACGAGTCAGCATCGTCCCCCTTCTCATGAGGTCGGTTCGGCCGACGGCGGCGGCTGCGCAAGCCAGCCTCCAGTGAAGCCCGCGCGCTCGAGTCCCCGGCGGATGTAGGGACTGCGCTTCATCAGGTCCCAGATGAGCCCGCTGCGATAGTTCTCGATCATCGCGACGATCGTGCCCTGGTCGATCCCGAGATAGTCGTCGGCCACCCAGCCGATGCCTTCGATCACCCGCCCATGCCTGAGCGGCACGTTGGTGAACGTGAAGCTCGGGTTGACCGAATCGAGAAAGCCGTACTTCTGATACAAGTGCTCGCCGAAGCGGGCGCGGAAGGCCCGGATCGCCGGAATCGCGATCTCCGGCGCGAAGGCGATCGAGGAGACCGCGGCGGTCGGAGCGATCGTGCCGTCATCGAGCAGTTGAGTGGCAGCCGTCCCGCGCGCCGAATAGCTGAAGAAACCGCGCTCCTCGCCGTTGTAAATCTGAACCGTGTCGGCGGGGCCGTCGCATGCGGTCAGCCCCCAGATCTCGCTGTCGTACCCGCGCCAACGCATCGGATTTTCGATCGCGTATTCGCGATGGGCGTAGGCGGCGCGCCGGCTGTTCTCGAAGTAATCGATGCCTTTGCTGCGCATGAACTCGTCGCGGATACCGCGAAAGTCGATCCAGACGTGCGAATACTGGTGGCCGAACAGCGGACCGAAGGAGAGGAACTCCTGACCGCTGAACTTGCCCCAATGCGCATCGTAGGTCTGTACCCACGCTTCCCAGGCGTCGGGGCCGACCGGGTAGGTGGGGGAGCCGAGCGCGAGGATGTAGACCAGCATCGCCTCGTTGTAGCCCCGCCAGTCCCAGCGCAGAAAGCCCGTCTCGGGGCGCCACCCGTGCGAGATCGCAGGCGGCCGATTCTGCGCCCAGGTCCACTCCACTCGCCGGTAGATCCGATCGGCCAGGTCCCGGATCTCGCGCTCGCTGCGCACGTCCCGATCGAAATAGACCTGGCTCAGCAGCACGCCACCCAGCAGCAATGCCGTGTCTACCGTCGACAGCTCCGTGTTTCCGAAGCGCTGGCCGTTTCGCATGTCCAGGAAGTGATAGTAGAAGCCGCGATAGCCCGCGGTTCCGGATTCCTCGGGCCCTTGCGGGAGATTCGCGAAGAACCTGAGCGTCCTCAAAGTGCGCAAGCGGGCCTGGCTGCGGGAGACGAAGCCTCGCTCGGCCCCGATGACGTAGGCGGTCAGCGCAAACCCGACGGCGGCAATGCTCGCGAAGGAAGGGGACGGATAGCGGTCAGGCGCGAGCCCCGTGTTCTTGTCGGTCGTGTCCCAGAAATATCGGAACGTGCGCCGCTCGAGATTGTTGACCACGGGATCCCCGTCTCGCTCGGGATCGAAGACCCGGGAGCCTTCGACGACGATGCCGGGGATGCGCTCCGCCGCTCCGGCCCATGAGGCGGCCAGCAAGCAGCCGCAGCTTACGAGCAACGCACAAGCTGCGCGCAAGCCGATTGCCGGCAGCGTCATCATCGGACCGATGCGAACATGACCACCCCACCGTCCGCGCCCGAAGCTCGCGGTCACTCCGTCGGGCGGCCCACGCGCCCGATGCGCCGATTATCGCCAGTTGAGACTGAACGACAACTTGAACGTGCGCGTGGGCTGACGATACGCCAGCGGGACGCCGAAGGCCGGGTTGGGGCCGTTGATGTCGCCGCGCCAGGTCTCGTAACGGTCGACGTTCTCGTAGTTGAACACGTTCAGCACGTCCGCCCTCAACCTGAGCGAGAGCCCCTCCCAGGCGTTCCAGATTTTCTCCATCGCGATATCGAACTGCCTAAGGCCGAGGGTCGTGTCCGGCTCGAAGTTCTGGAAGAAGCAGAGATTGGGCCCGGGCCGGCAATTGAGCGCCTCGTACTCGAGCGGGCTCTGCAAGGTCAGCTTCGCCGAGAACGTCATGTCCCAGGGCGCCTGCACGATCGCCGTCCCGACGAAGCGATGCCTGGGCACGCCGGTCGAGGTGTGCCAGCCGAAATCACTCACGTCCGCGTAATCGAGAATGTAGTGCTCGTCGTTGAATGCCAGGTTGGTGCGATTCTCCTTCGCGTCGGTGTACGTGTAGGCGAGCGTGACCGCCCAGGGCGAGGCTTCTGAGAACTGCTTTTCCGCTTGCAGCAGGAGCGAGGTGGCGCGGGTCTTCAGGCCGTTCTTGGCGATGATGAGCGAGCCGAGGCCCGGGATGCCACGACTGAAGGGCACGCCGCCCCAGATCGAGCCCGGCGGCAAGCTCGGGTCGCGGAAGCTCCCGTCGGGCCATCGGTTGCCCAGCAGGAACACGATGCCGTCGTCCGATTCCACGTACGAGACGGCGGCCGAGGTGTTCCACTCTTGCTCCCACAGCGTGATGCGGTTGCGCATCCCGAGCGTGTACTGATCCGAATACGGCACCTTCAGGTCGTTGTGGATCAGATTGATCTCGCGGCCGAGCTGCGGATTGGCGGCCACGAGCGCGGCGAGATTCGCCCGGTCGAAGTAGGCCGGATCCCACTCGAGGCAGTCGCCTTCGCCGGGCGTGCACTCGTGGCCCGGCACGTTGAACGTTCGCACATACCGCGGGAACGTCCCTTTGGAGCGCTCGAGCGCCAGATAGTCGAACACGTTGCGGTCATAAGCCCGGCCTGCACCGCCGAAGATGACGTGGCGCTCATCGGCCGCAATGTCGTAGGAAAACCCGAGCCTCGGCTGGATCGCGCCCGTGAACGGATCGCGGTTGTTTCCGGTGCTGATGTAGTCGTCGACGTCGACGCCGCCCAGCGCCAGCGTCTCGGCGTAGGTGCGGCCGGGCACATCCGGATCCGGCGCGTTGAGGCCGGCGATCACATCGGCCGGCGTCACGAAGTCGAGGTAACTCGGCGTCTCCTCGTAATCCCAGCGTACTCCCAGATTGAGCAGCAGGTGCTCGTTCACCTCCCAGTCGTCCTGCAGATAGATGCCGAACTGCTTGTTGCGCGAGACGACGTTGCGCTCGGGCAGGCCCGGAATGGGCGCGCCGAACTCGACCCGGTAGGGTACGCTCAAGCTCCGATTGATGTCGTAGAAGAACTGTGGATTGAACGGCTGCTGCTCGAAAGCGTTGATCTCGACATACTTGAACTTGACCCCCGTCTTGAACGTGTGCGCGCCGTGCCAGTCGAACTCCGTGAACGTGAGATCGTTCTGGATGGACCAGCCCTCCTGCCCCTTGTCCTGATAGTCCTCGCCGCCGCCGAGGCTCAGCACGATGCGGTCCTGCGTGCCGGTCGTGAGCCGATAGCCGGGCTCGAACGAAACCGGGCGTGGATTGAACTGCGCATCCTCGTAGGTGAGATGCAGGTCGTTCAGGAACCGGGGCCCGCTGTATTGATGACGCAGGTCGATGCGGGTGTCGTCGTTGTTCTTCGTGCTGGCGAACGGCTCGGCATTGCGATCGCCGAGGTTCTGAATCTCGCTTTCCTCGCGATACTTCGCCGTGAGCTCGATGAGGTGATGGTCAGCTGGCGTCCAGTCGATCTTGCCGAAGAACAAGTCCTCCTCGAACGGCGAGTCCGTGATCCCGAGGAACCGCGTGAAGTCAGCCGGCACTTGCGAAGGCTGGACGCCTTCGCCGAGCGAAATCGTGCGTGGAGTCTCGAACGTCTTCGCCTCGTACGTGAAGAAGAAATGCATGCGGTCTCGAATGATCGGACCGCCGATCGCGACGCCATACTGCTCCTGCTTCGATTGCGCCTTCTCGCCGAGCCGCGCCTCGATCGGATCGGAAGCGCGCCAGTCCTCGTCGGTCCGGTCCCAGAAAGCTTCCGTTTCGAACTCGTTGGTGCCGGAGCGCGTCACCGCCACGATGGCGGCACTGCTCAACTGGTCGAACTCGGCCTTGTAGTTCGACGTGATCACCTTGTACTCGCCGATCCCGAGCTGCGGAAAGGGATTGCCGCGTGAGAGCGTCTGGCCGCTCACCCCTCCGCGCAGCACGTAGTTCTTCTGCCCTACTCCGTCGATGTATACGTTCACCGCGTTGGCGGATTGCGCGCCGCCGCGGATCTCGCTGGTCGAGCCGTCGCCGCTCGTGACGAACTGAACACCGGGGACGATGTCGGCAAAAGCGAGAAAGTTGCGTGAGATTTGCGGGAGCGCCTGGATCTGTCTCGGCGAGACGTACGTCACTACTTCTGACGTGCGCGATTCGTAGAGCTGAGTGGCCGTGACCACGACCGATTCGAGATCGCGCGGGATGCCGGTGACGCCGATGTCGAGACTGGCGGTCTGACCGACTTGTAATGTGACGAGCCGGGCCGATGCGCCCCCCTCCGCCATCGCCTCCACTTTATAGGTACCTGGAGGAAGCCCCGCCAGGGTGTAGTTGCCGCGCTCCCCGGTCTGCGTCCGTCGCGTCAGCCCGGTCTCGGTGTTGGTCGCGACGACAGTCGCGCCGGCGGCGGGCGTCTCATCGGCAAAGACCTGGCCGCGCAGCGTCGCGCTGGTCGTTTGAGCGAGAGTGCCGGCACCCGAGAACATCAACGCTGTGGCGATCGCAAGCGCCGGGCCGCCCGTCCGGCGGATGTTGCGGCATTTCATCGTCTGTCCCCCTACTCGAGCCCTAGGCAACGAATCCGTACGCTCCCTGGAAACGCTGTGGAGCTCGGCGTGGAAGGAAGTCCTCGCGCACGCGCCCAGCTCCGCGCAGCGGGAGCCCGGAACGAAACGAACGCGTGGAGAAAAGAGTTCCGACACCTGGTCGGATGACACCGCTATCGAAGCGGCGGTGTCGACACTTGCCGACAGGCGGCGCTCAGTCGAGCGGCTCGCCCGTGCGCTCGCGCGCGACGATCAGCACGAGAGCCGTAATGAGCAACGCCGCGATCACGTAGACTGCGACGCCGGAGCTCGCGCCATAGAGCTTGACGAGGGTGGCGAACATCATCGGCGCGATGCCGCCGCCGACTATTCCTGCGAGTGTGTACGCGAGCGAAGCTCCCGAGTACCGCACGCGCGTGGGAAATCGTTCCGCAATGAAGGCGGCCTGCGGCCCGTACATCATGGCATGGATCACCAACGCGGCCACGATCGCCACCGTGATCAGCACCGGTGACTTCGTATCGAGCAACGGAAAGAACGCGAGCGCGAGCGCCAGTCCTGCCGCGACGCCGCCGCCATAGACGGCCCGGCGACCATACCGATCCGACAACGCACCGAACAGCGGGATCGTCAGCGCGTTGCACACGCCCCCGAGGGAAAGTGCGACGAGGGCGAGCGTCCGCGACAAGCCGAGCATCGCGGTGACATAGGTGAGCGAAAACACCGCGACCAGCGAATACAGAACGTCCGGGCCGATGCGCACACCGCCCCCGAGCAACAGGCCGCGCCAGTGATGGCGCACGAGCTCACCGATCGGCGCGCGCGTTTTCGCCTGCGCCTGCTCCAGGCGACGAAAGAGCGGCGTTTCGGCCACGCCGATTCGTATCCACAAGCCGAACAGAACGAGTACGACGCTGGCGAAGAACGGCAGCCGCCAGCCCCAAGCCACGAACGCTTCCTGCGGCAGCAGCCATGTGATCGTTGCAATGGTCGCCGTGGCGAGCAGAGTCCCCAGCGAAGGGCCCATCTGCGCCCAGGAAGCGTTGCGGCCTCGCTGATGCTCCTTGCCATGCTCGACGGAAAGCAGCACGGCGCCCGCCCACTCCCCTCCGAGCGCCGCCCCCTGAACGAACCGTAAGGCGACGAGCAGGATCGGGCTCAGCACGCCCGCCGTCTCGTATGTAGGCAGCAAACCCATGAGCGCCGTCGTCACGCCCATGACGATCAACGTCGTCACCAGCACGAAGCGGCGACCGTAGCGATCGCCGAGCGAGCCGAAGATGAACCCGCCCACTGGCCGCGAAAAGTAGCCGACGGCGAACGTCGAGAACGCGAGAATCGTGCCCGAGAGCGGCTCAAACGATGGAAAGAACAGCCGGTTGAACACCAGCGCGGCGAGCGTGTTGTAGACGGCGAAATCGTAGTATTCGAGCGTCGTGCCGACGATGCTCGCTGTCGCCAGTCGTCCGGTGCGATTCGACTCAGCCAAATCCGCCACCGCCAGGCGTGAGAATCACGAACTGATCTCCTTTGCGCATCTCGGCGACATGCGTCGCGCCGAATCGCTCGACCGTTCCATCGGCGCGCTCGATCCAGTTTTCCCCGCCCGCTCCCGGCGCCCCTCCATCGAGCCCGAATGGCGCGACCCGACGACGGTTGGCCAGCAGGACCGCCGTCATCGGCTCGAGGAACCGGATGCGCCGGATCACTCCGTTTCCGCCGGTGTGCGCGCCTTTGCCGCCCGAGCCCCGGCGAATGGCGAACTCTTCGAGCCGGACGGGAAAGCGCCACTCGAGCACTTCCGGATCCGTCAGACGCGAGTTCGTCATGTGGGTCTGAACCGCATCCGTGCCGTCGAAGTCCGGCCCCGCACCCGATCCTCCGGCGATGGTCTCGTAGTACTGGTACTCGCCGTTGCCGAACGTGAAGTTGTTCATCGTCCCCTGACTGGCGGCGAGCACGCCGAGCGCGCCATAGAGGCAGTCGGTGACGACCTGCGAAGTCTCGACGTTACCGGCCACGACCGCCGCCGGATGAGTCGGATTCAACATGCAGCCCTCCGGCACGATGATCTCGAGCGGCTTGAGACACCCCGCGTTCATCGGAATCTCATCGTCCACCAGAGTGCGGAACACGTACAGGACCGCGGCGCGCGTCACTGGCAGCGGTGCATTGAAGTTGTTCGGTTGCTGCGGGCTCGTCCCGGTGAAATCGATTTTGGCCGAGCGCGCCTTCGCATCGATAGTGATACGAACGCGCACCGTTGCACCGCTGTCCATCTCGTACTCGAATGATCCGTCTTTCAGCGCGCCGATCACGCGCCGCACGGCTGCTTCCGCATTGTCCTGAACGTGCTGCATGTAGGCGCGCACCACCTCGAGGCCGAAGTGCTCGGCCATCTTTTCGAGCTCGCTCGCTCCCTTGCTGCACGCTGCCACCTGCGCACGCAGGTCCGCGAGGTTCTGCTCGATGTTCCGGGCAGGATATCGCCCTTCGCTCAGCCTGCGACGCAAGTCGTCCTCGAGGAACAAGCCGTCCGCGACGAGCTGCACGTTGTCGAGAAGAACGCCTTCCTCGTCGATGTGCATCGAGTGAGCGGGCATGGATCCCGGCGTAATGCCGCCGATGTCGGCGTGATGCCCGCGTGCGGCGACATAGAATGTCGGCGGCGCATCGGGTTCGAGGAACACCGGCATCACGACCGTGATGTCCGGCAAATGTGTGCCGCCGGCATAAGGGGCATTGAGCACGTACGCATCGCCCGGGCGCATGGTCGCCCCGCGCCGACGCATGATCTCCCGCACCGACTCGCCCATCGAGCCGAGATGCACGGGCATGTGAGGCGCATTGGCGATGAGTTGCCCCTCGCCGTCGAACAGGGCGCACGAGAAATCCAGGCGCTCCTTGATGTTGACCGAGCTCGCCGTGTTCGCGAGGGTGAAGCCCATCTGCTCGGCGATCGACATGAACAGATTGTTGAAGACTTCGAGCAGCACCGGATCCGCCTGTGTACCCAGCGCTTTCGGTCGCTCGAGCGGCCGCGACCGGCGCAGGATCAGATGATTGAGCGGGGTGGTTTCCGCCTGCCAGCCCGGCTCGAGGACGGTGGTCGTGTTTCGTTCGAGAATGACGGCGGGACCTGCGATGAGGTCTCCGGGGATCAACGAGTCTCGATCGTAGAACGGTGTCTCGCACCAGTCGCCGAAGAACACGCGCCTGTGAGTTGTCGGCTCGAGTGCCCCGCTCCGTGAAATCGTCGTTTGCGCTGTCTCTCGAGCGCTGCTCGCCTCGCCCACTGCCTCCACCGAAATGGATTCGACGATGAGCGCTCGACCAGCCATCGCGAACCCGTAGCGCTTACGGTACTGAGCAACGAACTGCTTTTCGATCGCGGCCGCATCTCGCTCCTCGCCGTCCGGAAACGGCAGGAGCAACGTGCTGTCCGTGCCTGAGTACTTGAGCGCCAAGCGACGCTCGATCCGGATCTCCGTCCTCGCGAAGTTTTGTTCCTCGAGCGCCTGGCATGCTTCGTCTGCCAGCTCCGCGAAGGCCCGCTCCAGCAGCTCAAGCCCTTCATCCGTCAACGACGCTTCGACGGCCCGCTGACGCATGACAATGACATCTGCGAGCCCGATGCCGTAGGCGGACAGCACGCCCGCGAGGGGATGAATGAAGACGGTCTCGATGCCGAGGACGTCGGCAACGAGGCATGCGTGCTGCCCCGCCGCTCCGCCGAAAGAGACGAGCGTGTACTCGGTTACGTCATAGCCGCGCTGCACGGAAATTTTCTTGATCGCATTCGCCATGTTCTCGACGGCGATGCGGATGCAGCCTGCGGCCAGCGACTCGGCCGTCTGTCGCGTGCCGGTCGCCCGCTCGACTTCACTCGCCAGCTCGGCGAATCGCTTCCGAACGAGCTCGGTGTCGAGCGGCTGATCGCCGTTCGGTCCGAAGACAGCGGGAAAGAAGTCGGCCTGGATCTTGCCGAGCAAGACGTTGCAATCGGTGACAGTCAACGGGCCGCTCCGTCGATACGATGCCGGCCCCGGATCGGCACCGGCCGACTCGGGCCCGACCCGCAAGCGCACACCGTCGAACCGGCACACCGATCCACCGCCGGCCGCGACCGTATGAATCTGCATGAGCGGCGCTCTCAGCCGTACGCCCGCGATCTCGGTCTCGAAGGCGCGCTCGTATTCGCCGGCGAAATGCGCAACGTCGGTCGACGTGCCGCCCATGTCGAAGCTGATGATCTTGTCCATGCCGGCAAGCTTTGCGGTTCGCACGGCGCCGACGATGCCGCCGGCCGGACCCGAAAGAATCGCATCCTTGCCCTGGAACTGCCGAGCATCAGCCAGCCCGCCGGAAGATTGCATGAATTGCAGTCGCACTCCCGGAAGCTGCGCAGCGACCTGTTCTACGTAACGGCGCAAGACCGGAGAGAGATACGCATCGACGACGGTCGTATCGCCGCGTGAGACCAGCTTCATGAGCGGGCTCACTTGGTGAGAGGCTGATATCTGGGTGAACCCGATGCGGGAGGCGAGCTCTGCGAGCTGACGCTCGTGCTCGGGGAACCTGTAGCCGTGCAGGAGCACGATCGCGCACGCGCGAATACCGCGATCGAACGCTTTCCGCAAAGCGTGCTCAGCCGCATCGAGATCGAGCGGTTTGACGATCTCGCCGCGCGCGCCGAGGCGCTCGTCGATCTCCACGACCTCTTCGTAGAGCATCGAGGGCAGCTCGATTTTCCGGACGAACAGCTGCGGCCGGTGCTGATAGCCGATCCGGAGCGCGTCCGCGAATCCCTTCGTAATCGCGAGCACCGTCCGGTCGCCCTTGCGCTCGAGCAGCGCATTCGTTGCGACCGTGGTGCCCATGCGCACGGCCTCGATCGCATCCCCTGGAATAGCTGCATCGGGAGGCAGCCCGAGAAGCTGGCGGATGCCGTGGACCGCGGCATCCGGGTACTTCTCGGGATGCTCCGAAAGCAGCTTCAGAGTGACGACCTGGCCGTCCGGCCTCGAGGCGACTATGTCCGTAAAAGTGCCGCCCCGGTCGATCCAGAACTGCCAGCGATCACGCATCGCCACGGCTGCTCTGAATCATCCGATCCCGGCAAGCCTCATTCGGCCGACATCGCGCGAGCCACTTCCTCGGCTCGCGCCATGACACGCAGCAGGTTCTCACCGGCGAGGAGCTTCAAGTCCTTGTCGCTCCAGCCGCGCCGGATGAGCTCGGCGAACAGGTTCGGATACATGGACACGTCCGAAAGGCCCTCGGGCCAGACATCGTTGCCGTCGAAATCGCCGCCGAGGCCGATGTGCTCCACCCCCGCGACGTCCCGGATGTGCTCGATGTGCTCGGCCACCTTGGCGATCGTGGTCTTCGGCACCTCGAGGTTGCCCAAAATCTCCTCCTGGAGCTTCTTGCGCGTCTGCTCGTCCGCACCTTGCGAGCGGCGGGTCCACTCCGCGAGCGCCGGCATCTGCACGGCAGCGATGGCCGGATCGATGAAGCCGCCGACGAAGGTGACCATCACGATTCCGCCGTTGTCGCGCAGGCGGCGCAGGATCGAGTCCGGCACGTTCCTCGGCACATCGCAGATCGCCCGGGCGGAGGAGTGCGAGAAGATCACGGGCGCCTTCGAGACCCTGAGCACATCCTCCATCGTCTCGTCGGAGGTGTGCGAAAGGTCGATCAGCATGCCGAGGCGATTCATTTCGCGCACGACTTCCTCGCCGAACGGCGTCAACCCGTGGTGCTTGGGCGGCTGAGCCGCCGAATCAGCCCAATCCGTGTGCGTGTTGTGTGTGAGCGTCATGTAGCGCACGCCCAAGTCGTAGTAGGCACGCAGCGCTCCCAGCGAGTTCTCGATGGCGTGCCCGCCTTCCATCCCGAGAAGCGAGGCAATGCGGCCGTTGCGCTTGGCGGCGCGGATCTCGGCGACGGAAGTTGCGAGCTGGAGGCTTTCCGGATAGCGCGCGATGATGCGTTTGGCGATGTCGATCTGCTCGAGCTGGGTGCGCGCGTAGTGACCCGGGGCCTCGCCCGGCGTGTATACCGACCAGAACTGCGCGCCGATGCCGCCTTGCTTCAAGCGGGGAAGATCGGTCTGCCCTGGCGTCCTCTTGCGCAAGTCATAAGCCGCGATGTCGCCCGGGGCCGGCTCGTAGTTGCGCACGGCCCAGGGCAGGTCGTTGTGACCGTCGACCAGGATGGTCTCGCTCAAAAGCTTGCGGGCGTGCTGGAGTGCCTCGTCTTCGGCCGCGACAGCCGTCTGAAGCGTGGCGAAAGAGAGTAAGCCGGCGAGGAGCGCCGGAAGAATCGATCGACGGAGCTGCACGATGGGCCTCTGATGCATGGTGGGCGGTGATTGTCACCCCAACGAGGCGTCATCGCCAAGCTCGCGAACGATAAACTTCGCGCGCCGGGCGCCTCGCGGCCCCTTCCCCGCCCTTGCCGGCCCAGCTCGGCGGGAAAAAAGATCTGACGGCGATCCTCGAGGCCGCCGCTTCAGGCGTATTCGATTCCGGCGCCCGGGCAGGATGCATCGGCAGCAGCCGTGCGCCCCGGCGCCTCGGCTGGCAAGAGGAGGCGCGCGCAGTTTCGACCGGCTCGCTTGGCTTCATACAAGGCCGCATCAGCGCGCTGGAGCGTCGTGCTCGGCGTGTCCCCCGAGCGCCTCGACAACGTGATCCCGATGCTGACGGTGATATGCCTGTCCTCGAACCAGCGACGCGCATCGAGGGTGGAGACTCGCTGCCGGAACGTTTCGGCGAGTTGCGCCGCCGCCTTCTCGTCCGCATCCGGCATCACCACGACGAACTCCTCGCCGCCGAGCCGACCGATGAAAGACGGCTCGCGAACTTCGCTTCGCAGGCAATCCGCTACCTGCTTGAGCGCTTCGTCCCCTTCAGGGTGGCCGTGCTCGTCGTTGATGCTCTTGAAGTGATCGATGTCGATGATCAGCATCGCACACGACCCGCCGGGCTGCGCGAGCAAAGGCTCGAGCCGGGACAAGACGGCTCGTCGGTTCGGCACGCCAGTCAGCTCGTCCGTCATCGCGAGCCGGCGCATGCGACGCGTGTTGTGCCATTGATGAATCGCGAGTGTCGCGAGCAGGAGTGCCAGCACGACTGTCAGGACGATCACGGCAGCCTGCAGACGCCGCGCAAGTCGACCTTCGGCGAGCGCCTTCTGGTTCGCCTGGTTCTCGCGCAGGAGCAGTGCGTTCTCTTTCTCCTTGGTCGCCGTATCGAACTCGACCTTGAGCGAGGCGAACCGCTGGTCGATCTGGTTCCGGAAGAGCCGCTCGGTGGTTCGATGCGCCTTGGCCAGGTAGTCGTACCCGGCGCGCCAGTTGCCCATCTGCGTATGGACAGCGGCCAGCTCCTTGTACGCGTCTTCGAGCTCCCTCAAGGAATCGGCCTGCTCGAACACTCCGACGGCCTCCTCGAGTGAGGCCACGCTTTCCTCGAGCCGATCGAGCAGCCGCAAGGCGGTGCCTCTGGCCAGCGCGATCTGGGCAGCGAGCCGTACATCGGGCGTGCGTCGTTGCAAAGCATCGGCGCGCTCGAGCGTCTCGAGCGCTTTGCGGGGATCGCCCGTCGCATTCGCGACGGCCGCCAATCCTCGCAACGCATACGCCTCGCCGCGGGCGTACTTCAGCTCCCGCATCAGCTCGTAAGATTCCTGGAATGCCTGCCGGGCAAGCTCCCATTCTCCGAGGTTCTCGTGCACGCGTCCGATATTGTGGAGCGTGACGCCCTGCTCCCGACGCATGCCAGCCTGGCGCTGCATCGCGAGCGCATTCCCGTACAGGTGACGAGCCTGCGCGTGATCGCCCATCCGGTTGTAGAGAATGGCGATTCCGTTCAGAGCCGTGACCGCATGATGCGGCAAGTCGATACGCTCGTAGATCTGGTGGGCGCGCTTGAGGTCCGTAAGGCTCGCGGCGTATTGGCCTTTGAGCCCCTTGAGATAGGCGCGCGAGAACAACGCGCCGGCCAGCATCTCTTCATCTCCCGCGGCTTCTGCGACCAGCACGGCCTGGTCGTACAGCTCGGCGGCCAGCGCGTTGTCACCTGCCGTCTCGACGATCGTGCCCTCGCAGACGAGCACTCCCGCCTCCAGGCCGCGTCGCGTCGCTCCGGGCAGCAACTTTCGCGCAAGCCTGCTCTGCTCCTCAGCACCGGCGCGGTCGCGCTCCGACAAGTGATCGCAGATCAGCAGGCGTGCGCGGATCTCCAGATCCACATCCGGCTGGGCCTTCAGCAGCTCGAGCGCTGCTCTCGCATCACGGTCACTCGCTTCCGGATCGGTTCGTACGGCCGCTGCTGCCCTGTCTATCAGGGCCTGAGCCGGATGGGGCCCCAGCTCCTCAGCTTGCGCACACAGCACAGCCAGAGCAGCGAGTGCGCCCCAGACGAGCGAACCTAGTCGAGCCGTGGGAGTGAACAAGGTGGCGAGCTGGATGCCAGGTCAGTCGCAATGGTAGCTCACGGGCGGGGCCGCAAGGAGGAATTTGGAACGCTCGACGCGAACCGCTTCGCAGATTTCTTTTTTGGAAGCCTTACCGGCTTCCTTTTGGTGCCGGAATGAAAGCGGCGCACCATGGCACGTACGCTGCAGGGGCGCCACGTTCCCTGCGTCTCGAGCTCGCGATATTACGTAACGCGGGATCAGCTCATTCGACGAGCGCCCTCCCCGTCATCGCATCAGCCTGTCGAGGCGGGCCGAGAGCTTCACGACCAGCCCTTCGGGCCACCACTCGCGGGTAATCTGCCCCTGAAACTGCGCCGTGACGGTCTGCCTCGCGAGCACGCTCCCGAACCCCTCGTTCTGCGCCTGACCTTCGAGCTTCGGGCCGCCCGACTCGCGCCAGGTCAGCTCGAGCAGCTCCCGGCCGGTCGTCCACTCGATCCGGAGGTTGCCGGTGGGCGCCGACAGCGCGCCGTACTTCGCCGCGTTGGTGGCGAGCTCGTGCAAAAGGAGCGCCAGGCTCGTGATCGCCGTGCCACCTATGATCACTGCCGGGCCGCTCGCGACGATGCGCTGCGTTCCGGCCTGCCGGTCGTCATAAGGAGAAACGATGGCTCGCACGAGCGCCTCGAGCGTCGTGCTCCTGTCGGTTGGATTGCCCTTGCTGACAGTGTCGCGCAACGTCAGGTCATATGCGCGTGCGAGGGAGATGAGCCTCGCTTGCAGTACGCTCGCCAGCTCAGGCGCAGTTTGCGCCGAGCGCAAGCTCAGGGCCACGAGCCCGCTCACTACGGAGAACAGATTTTTTGCCCGGTGCACCATTTCCCGGAGCAGCAAATCCTGCTGCTCCCGGGCACTCCTCAGCAACTCTTCCTCACGCTTGCGCTCCGTGATGTCCTGAAAGCAGTTGATCGCGCCCATGATCTCGCCGTTCGCCTCCCGCAGCGGCTCGATACAGACCAGCACGACGATGCGCGAACCGTCAGGTCGCTCGATGACGGCTTCATGGTTGCGAACTGAAACACCCGTTCGCAGAACGTCCGCCATGCGACACGCATCGTGCCTCAAGAATTCGCCCGCTGAGGTGTACAGACGATAGGAACCGCAGTAGCGCTCGCTCTCATCGCCGAGCACCGGCATGCGCCCCCACAGCTCGACTGCTCGTCTGTTGCAACGGACGATCCTTCCAGATCGATCGCAAACGTACACCGCGACGGGAGCGAGCTCGAAAAGGCTGTCGGCCAGGGCGGATTCGAAACGTTCGATCCCCGGTTCGCCCGCCAGGGTATGATTCGACGCGCCGAACAGACTGCTCACATGATCTCCGAAGCGGCTGGAGGCGTCGGCACGAGCGCGTCGCCTTCGCAACTGGCGCAGCAGATGCTGACAGTGTGAAATTGAGGCAACGTACCTGACAAAAATCGAATCTTAAAGAGGGATTTCCACCGCGCGCGTCTGCGAAAACATCTACCCTGAGCAGCAGCACTCGTCGGTCTCCTTCGGTCTAGGATTTCTCTGGACACCTGATTGGGGCAGCATGGCTGCCCGGAGGAGTCCGAGAAATGACGAAATCTGTGAGACGAACAGGCGAGACGGGCGGAACAGGCCGATGGTCTGCGAAGCGTAAAGCAGAAG
>DASVCI010000158.1:0-7490 GCA_036381695.1 Steroidobacteraceae bacterium | reverse complement strand
CGAGGTGGAGCTCTTCGTCGAATACAAGGGGCTGCCGTTCTGGAGCTTTCGTGCCTATGCGGGAAATCTGCTCGATCGCAAAGCCGAACGTGAACGGAGAATCTACGACGCCGCTCGCAACGCGGCGCCGTTGAATTTCATCGAAACGCGCTCGCTGCGTCTCGGCCCCTACATCGGCTTCAGTGTGCGGCGTACGTTTGGCGACTTGCGGTTGTAGCGTGTCGCTCTCCTCCCGAAACACTGTCCTGCGCGCGCTCGGAAGGTTGGAGCGCCGCGAGAACGTCGCGCCAGGAGACGTATTTGAAGTTCTGCCGCGCTGAGGGCATGAGGTTGCGGCCATCCTGTACGACCAGGAGGCCATCAGGGAAGCTCGAGCCGAGCGCGCTGCTGACGACATCGAGCCCATCCGTCTCGGAGGCTCCGTCCACACCCGCTGCAGCGTTGGCGATCACGTGGAATTTGCCGAGATACTCGTTGTCGCCTTCACGACGATACACGGCGTAGTTGTCTTCGCCCTGGTTGGAAGCGACGAGGTAGCCCGTGCCGTTCTTTCCGTACCAGATCGCGAGCCCTTCCACGTCGTCGGTCAGGTTGCCGGTTTCCACATCGTCGATCGACGTTCGCTCCTCGCCGCCGTCAGGCTCGGCTGGATACTTCCAGAGCCCGACGTCCTCCTCGGCTACATACAGATGTCCAAGCTCGTCATCGGCGACACAACCTTCCGCCTGCGAGCCGACCGCGATTTCGCGCACGAGCTCGATGCCGACACGACCGTTACGTTCGACCAGCTTCCATTGACGCAGCTTCCCATCGACACTGTCGTTCGCGAGCACGTAAAACGTTCCGGTCTTGCGGCTGTGGTACATGCAGAGGCCGTACGGATCCTCGAAGCCCGTCTCGAGCACGCCGTCGGCTACCGACGTGAGCCAGGGGGAGGACGGGTCGAAACGGTAGAGCGCAATGGACTTGTTCGTGCGGTTGGTGGCGGCCACCAGCGTGACCGTCGTACCGCCGAGCTCAAAGCCTTGGCGCAGATCGACATTGTTCATGCGGCCATCGGCAGCGCTGTGCACGAGCTTGCCCTGCATGTCGTAGACGTTCAGCCCGAGCTTCTTGTCAGTGCCGATGATGAAGCTGCGCGCCGGGTTGCTCGGGTTGATCCAGATCGTCGGATCATCCGCCGCATCGCCGAAGCTTGCGACAGGCTCTGTCTCTGCGAGCGGCTGCACAGTGCGCGAGCGCGAATGCGGCTGCGCAACCGCGGTGCTGCCACGGTCGAGGCCGAGACTGGTCCCGAGTTGCTGCAGGGAGACCAGCTTGTAATCTCCAGCATCCTCGTCGGCGAGGACGAGCACGCCTTGCAGGAACTGAGCGCCGAGCGGCGCGACGGCGATCGAGATGCCCTCGACATCACCCACTTCCGAGCCGCCGCTGATCGTGAATTGCTTTCGATCGGGCCCGCCGATCGCATACATGTTGAACGAGGCTGCGCCCGCGTCGCGCACGACGAGGTACGCCGTGTTGTGATCGATCCGATAGACGGCGAGGCCTTTCACCTCCTCGTGCAGACCGCCGTGCGGGTCGAGCAGATCGATCACCTCGCGCGAGGAATCCGCCTCGGGTTCGGCGCCGACGCGCCACACGCCCACTGATTCTTCGCTGAAATAGATGTGTCCGTTGATGTCGTCGGCGACGCAATGTCCGGTGCCTTTGCCGGCTGGAATCTCCCGCACGAGCCGCCCTGTGACCCCCTGAGCCTGGGCGATGAGCTCCCATTGCTCGAGTTGCCCCTGGTCGGTCGCGACGTAAGCGTACACTTGATTCGTCAGCGGGCTCACGTAGCTGCACAGACCAGTGATCTCATCGTTTACTTCCAGCGGCTGGACGGTCACCTCCTCGAGCGCGTGAGCGGTCGCATCCAGGGAGTATGCGCGAACGGCTCCGAGTTGATGATCGCTCGCCAGCACCAGGCCCTTGAGCGGAGGCTCGAGCGTCGAAGCCTGAAGCACGTCGACGAACCCCGTCTCGACGCCTTCGTAGCGAGCGAGCCTCTTACCCTCGAGATCATGCAGCTCGATTCCCGCTTCGCCCGCGGCGAGCACGAGAAGACTGTTCTGGGGAGCGGACTCGTCGATCCAGACCGCAGCATCGGAGGCCTGCCGAAGGACGGTAGGCTCGCTGGCGCGGGCGACGGGGACTGCGACGGGAGTCGATACTCCGTCGCGCGAGTCGCCCTTGCCTTGACAGCCGGAAAGAGCGCAGAGAAGACAGGCAACCAGAAGAAGAGGGCGCATCATGAAAGTCTCGCTTGCATAGACGCCTTGGGCTTGGAATATTTGTTCCAATCTTTTAATCTAATGGAAATGAAATTTCAACCCGAGAAGCCGGTGGTCGAGCAGCGCGACGCATTATCGCTCGCGCAGATGACAGTCGGGCGAAAGGGGCGGCTCGGCGGGGTGTTCCGGTTCTTCGCGACCGGGCCGGATCGAGCGCCGATCGGCGATCGCGCTCTGGTCGACGAGCTGTATCGCCGCCACAGGCTCCGCGTGATGCTCGCGATCACGCTGGGTTACGGAGTGATCTACACCTGCCGCCTCGCCCTCGGTGTCGTCAAAAAGCCGCTCATCGACGCGGAGATCTTCGGCCCGGCCGAGCTCGGGCTGATCGGATCGGCGCTCCTCTACACTTATGCGATCGGCAAGCTCGCGAACGGCTTTCTCGCCGATCACGCCAATATCAAGAAGTTTCTCGCGCTCGGGTTTCTGTTGAGCGCGCTATGCAACATCGGCATGGGCTTCTCGACCGCCGTCGGGCTCTCGGTGCTGTTGTGGGGCCTGAACGGATGGTTTCAGAGCTTCGGCGCGCCCGCCGGCGTCGTTGCGATGACGGCTTGGTTCAGCAACCGCGAGCGCGGCCGCTATTACGGCATCTGGAGCACGGCGCATTCGATCGGGGAAGGGCTCACGTTTCTCGTCGTTGGGGCGCTGGTCGCCGCGTTCGGATGGCGAAGCGGTTTCTGGGTCCCGGGATTGATAGGCATTGCCACTGCCGCGTTCGTCTACAGCTTCGTCCAGGATCGTCCGCGCACCATGGGCCTGCCCAGTGTCGCGGACTGGCGCAACGACCACTACGCCCCTTCGAGCGCTCAGCATCGGAGCACGTTCGCCACTCAGGTCTCGATCCTCGAGATTCCGGCCATCTGGGTGCTCGCGCTTTCGAGCGCCACGATCTACGTGACCCGCTATGCCATCAACTCGTGGGGCGTGCTGTATCTCCAGGAGGCTCGCGGCTATTCGCTGACAGAAGCGGGCACGCTGCTGATGATCAGCACGCTCGCCGGCATTCTCGGAGCCGTAGCCTATGGGTTCACGTCGGACAAGCTGTTCGATGCGCGCCGGCCGCCGGTGAATCTGCTGTTCGCCATTCTCGAGATCTGCGGTCTGTTGCTGATCTTCTTCGGTCCGACGAACACAGCTGTGCTCACGCTCGGGATGGTGCTGTTCGGCGTCGGGCTCACCGGGCTCGTGACCGCGCTCGGCGGCTTGTTCGCAGTCGATATCTGCCCGAAGCGCGTAGCCGGTGCCGCCATGGGACTGATCGGCATCTTCAGCTACATCGGTGCGGCGGTGCAGGAGAACATCAGCGGCCATCTCATCGAGCGCGGCATGACGCTCGTGAACGGTGAGCGGATCTACGATTTCGACGCGGCGATCTGGTTCTGGCTGGGCGCCTCGATCGTTTCGATGCTGCTCGCGGCCAGCCTGTGGCGGGTCAGGCTCAGAGATTGATCGCTTCCCCGGGGAGAGGCTCTTGCACGCTTGCCAATTTCTATCGGTCGGCGCCTACACGAAGGACACGATCGTTTCACGCGCGGGCGTGCGGCACGTGCATGGCGGCGGATACTGTTACGCCGCGCATGCTGCTCGGGTAGCCGGAGTCAGCGTGGCCGCGATTACACGGCTTGCGCACGAGGACAGGCACTCGACCGATCTCCTGCGCGAGATCGGCGTGGAGATGATCATCCACGAATCCTTGAAGTCGACCCTCATGCGGCTCGAGTACCCGACGGACAACGTCGATGAGCGCATTCTCACGGTAGCTGAGGTCGCCGATCCGTTTCGTCCCGAGCACGTCAAGGATGTCCGCGCCGAGGCGACGCTGGTTAGCGCTTCCATTCGGGGCGAGGTCCAGTTGGAGGTGATCGAAGCGCTGCGCGAGCGCACTCAGCTTCTCGGCGTGGATGTGCAGGGTTATGTGCGAGTGCGCACGAGCGAAGGAAGGCTGGCGTATGAACCGTGGCCCGAAATGTCACGAGTCCTGGCGCTCGTGGACGTGCTGAAGACGGACGCCGTGGAAGCGCACTTTCTCACAGGCGAATCGGACATCCTGCGCGCCGCAAGAAAACTCGCAGCGTTCGGGCCGAAGGAGATCGTGCTGACTCACAAGGACGGTCTGCTGGTGCTCGCCGGGAATGCCGCTCACGAGCAACCCTTCCGGCCGAGCGAGTTGCGTGGCCGAAGCGGGCGAGGGGATACGTGCGTGGGCTCTTATCTTTCTTATCGGTTGTGCGCGGGGCCTGCCGAAGCGACGCGCTGGGCGGCTGCGCTGACGAGCTTGAAACTGGAAGCCGAAGGTCCGATCAGACGCACCCGCGCGGAGGTCGAGGATCTGATTCGGAGACGTTACTCATGAGCGAGCGCCTGAGTGAGCCCAGTTCCATTCGCCGAGGGAAGAGCGGTGTCTCGGCTTTTCGTGCTTTGCTCGCCTCGGCGGTTCTCGCGATCGGCGGCTGCACTTCGATCGAAGCGCCACGAACGGAAGCTCCTCCCGCTGCGACGGGACCGGTCACCCTGCTGGCGTTCGGCGACAGCGGCTACCACTACGACTATCTCGAGCCGGAGCAGTACGAGACGGTAGTGACCGAGGAGCAGTTCCTCGAGGAGGAGCGCCTCGACTGGATCGAGGACAGGCGCCCGATCGAGGAGCTTGCGTACCCACCGACGTACCGCTTGCCCGGCAACGGCAGCGTCATCGCTGCGAGCGGCCTCGAGCCTGTCTCGGAGGCCATGAAATCTTTCTGCGCGAGCGCGGGCTGCGATTTCGCGGTCATGCTGGGAGACAACATTTATCCGGACGGGGCGACCGCGAACGCCGACGGGCGCGATGCCGAGCGGTTCCGGGACCTGTTCGTCAAACCGTTCTCCGGACTGGCGCAAGGACGGGAGGACTTCCGCATCTACGCCATCCTGGGGAATCACGACTGGCGTACGTCCCGCGCCGGTGCGCTCGCCCAGGTCGAGTTTCTCCAGAGAACCCCGCCGTTCTACATGGATGGCCTCGTGTATCGCGCCAAGCCGGCGGCCGGTCGTGGCGACATCGAGATTTTTGCCATCGACACGGAAGTCCTGCTCGCGACTACGACCGTCTACGAGGCCGTCCTCGCCGAGGACGCGAGCGAAGTGCCGACGGAAGAGGTCGAAGAGCCGCGCGCCTGGGTAGTGCCGCATACCGATCTCGAGCAAAACATGGCAGCCTGGCTCGAGCAGGCGTTACGCACTTCGACGGCGCGCTGGAAGATCGTGATCGGCCACCATCCGCTCTGGTCTACCGCCGGAGGAAAGTTTCAGCAGGCGAGGGCGCTACGCCGGCTGATCCTGCCAACGCTGTGTCGGTATGCCCACGTTTACCTGGCGGGGCACGAGCATACGCTGGAGGTTCATACGGAGGACTGCTCGAGGACCGATGTGGGTCGATATGTCGAGCCTTTGCCGCAAGTGGTGTCCGGCAGCGCCGCCAAGATGCGGCCGACGAACTCGGCATTCATCCGTCACCAGTTGGCGACGAACCCGCAGCTACGCACGTTGTACGCGAAAGGACTGACGTGGGGATTCGCGCACCTGACCTTCGAAGGCGATATGATGAAGGTGCAAATCCTCGAGGTGCCGACGGATGGGTCGGGCCTTCAGGTGGCATTCGAGCATTCATTCGCCCGACGGCGGCAGCGCAGCGCGGATTGAGAGCACTTTTCGGAGCAAAGCTATGAGTTCAACAGCCCCGGCGGCGAGGGTCGACGGCCGCATCCTCGGTCATTTCATCGCTGGCACGGTTCGCCGCGGATCCTCGGGTCGGTTCGGCGAAGTCTTCAATCCAGCGACGGGCCGCGTCACTGCCCAAGTGAGCTTCGCTTCGAAAGCGGAGGTGCAGGCCGCCATTCAGGCGGCACGTGAAGCGTTGCCTGCCTGGTCGGAAACGCCCCCACTGCAGCGCGCTCGCGTGATGTTCCGATTCAGGGCGTTGGTCGAGCAGCACGCAGATGAGCTCGCCGCAATCATCACGAGCGAGCACGGCAAAGTGTTGTCCGATGCCCGCGGTGAAGTGACGCGCGGACTCGAGGTCGTCGAGTTCGCCTGCGGCATCCCGCACCTGCTCAAGGGCGAGTACTCGGACAATGTCGGACGGGCGATCGATAGCTGGTCGTTGCGTCAGCCGTTGGGAGTGTGCGCCGGCATCACGCCGTTCAACTTCCCGGCGATGGTGCCTATGTGGATGTTCCCGATCGCGCTGGCATGCGGCAACACCTTCGTCCTCAAGCCCTCCGAGAAAGATCCATCGTGCGCGCTGCGCCTCGCGGAATTGCTCAATGAGGCCGGTTTGCCCCCAGGCGTATTCAACGTCGTCAACGGCGACCGGGAAGCCGTCGAGACGCTGTTGACCGATCCGGACGTTGCGGCCGTGAGTTTCGTCGGCTCGACGCCTGTCGCACAGCATATATATGAGAGCGCCTCGAGGGGCGGGAAGCGGGTTCAGGCACTGGGCGGCGCGAAGAACCACATGGTGGTCATGCCGGATGCGAATCCGAAGCTCGCGGCGCAGGCGCTCATGGGGGCGGCCTATGGTTCGGCCGGCGAGCGTTGCATGGCGATCTCCGTCGCGGTCGCGGTGGGTGAGGCGGGTGATCGGTTGATCGAGCAGCTTCGACCGATGATCGAGTCGCTGAAGATCGGGCCGGGCACCGAGGAGGGCGTGGAGATGGGTCCGCTCGTCACGCGCGAGCATCTCGAACGCGTGCGCGGGTACATCGATCTCGGAGTCAAAGAAGGCGCCAGGCTCGTCGTCGATGGCCGCAGGCGCAAAGTGCCGGGACACGAGCAGGGCTTCTTCCTCGGTGCGAGCTTGTTCGATCACGTCGAGCGGCAGATGCGCATCTATAAGGAAGAGATTTTCGGCCCCGTGCTGGCCGTGGTCCGCGCGAAAGACCTGGAAAGTGCGCTCGCGCTGGTCAACGAGCACGAGTTCGGCAACGGCACCTCGATCTTCACTTCGAGCGGAGAGGCCGCCCGCGCGTTCTGCCATTCGGTGCAAGCCGGCATGGTGGGCGTCAACGTGCCGATCCCGGTTCCGATGGCATTCCACAGCTTCGGCGGATGGAAGCGGTCGCTCTTTGGCGACTTGCACGTGCACGGCCCGGACGGCGTGCGTTTTTATACGCG
>DASVCI010000157.1:0-5199 GCA_036381695.1 Steroidobacteraceae bacterium | reverse complement strand
CCCAGCCATGAGTCGAGCGTTCGTACGCGAGAACGACGGGAGCGAGGTTCCCGAAGATGTCCCGGAGCGGCCCGTCAGCGAGCATCCGAATTTCGTCACCGAACGTGGGCTGAAGCTCATCGGCGAGCGCATTCGCGAGCTCGAGGAGGCGCGCCAGCAAGCCAAGGCGAGCGAGGACAAAGCGACGCTTGCCACGCTCGAGCGCGACCTGCGCTACTGGCTGCAGCGCAAGGCGAGCGCCAAGCTCGTGAAACCCGAGCCGAACCCGACCAAAGTTCGCTTCGGCATCCGGGCAATCGTCCAGCTCGAAGACGGAGAGGAGCGCAGCTACGCGCTCGTGGGTGAGGACGAAGCGGATCCTGCGCACGGGCTGATCAGCTGGATCTCACCGATCGCACAGGCGCTGCTCGGCGCGCAGGTGGGAGATGAAGTGAACCTGCAGGGTCAGCGCGCCGAGGTCATCCGGCTCGAGCCCGTGAGCTGACGACAAACTAAGCACCCGCAACCTGTCCCTCCACTGCAAGCGGTCGGGGCGCTGCTCGACCCCCACCCTGTCCCTCCCCCGCAAGCGGGGGAGGGGACGCACCAGCGTTTGCGTTCCCGCACTCTGTCCCTCCTCCGCAAGCGGCGGAGGGGAGGCACCAACGTTTGCGTTCCCTCACTTTGTCTCTCCCCCGCAAGGGGTCGGGGCGCTGCTCGACCCCCACCCTGTCCTCCCGCGCAAGCGGGGGAGGGGACGCACCAGCGTGCGTTCCCGCACTCTGTCCCTCCTCCGCAAGCGGTCGGGGCGCTGCTCGACCCCCACCCTGTCCGTCCCCGCAAGCGGGGGAGGGGACGCGAAGTGATGCGGGGGAGGCAGAAGCGAAAAATGGCGCGCGACTCTTGCGTCCCTTCCCCCGTGCAACGGGGGAAGGACAGGATGGGGGCGCATGGACGAACGGCGCATCGAAACAGATCCTGTCATCGAATCGTCGTGCCGCGTAATCGCTCGCCGCAAGAGGAGCGCACCAGTCGTCCATTCGTGCTCCTTTGCCCAAAGTCAGAGCCGCCGTTTTGTTGTCACACCCTGACAACGGGATGCAGTACGCTCTCGCGATCTGATCGATCACGAACGATCGTCATAACGAACGGGTCTCGACGCAATGAATCTCCATCGAATGGCGCTCGCCGGCGCGACGCTCCTCTGCGCTCTTTGCACTTTCATGCCGAACACGTATGCCGCTTCCGAACGTGAGGATCTGACCACCGTCTCCGAGCGATCGGGATGGAAGAAAACCGGTCGCTACGAAGAAGTCGAGCGGCTCTGCCCGGCGTTCGGGCGGCAGTGGCCAGGGCAGGTCCGCTGCATCGAGTTCGGCCGCTCGCCGGAGCAACGGCCGATGCTCGCGCTGATCGCGTCAGCCGACGGAGTGCTCGACGCCGAGTCTGCTCGCAAGATGCGGCGCCCTGTCGTGTTGATGCAGGGAGGCATTCACGCGGGCGAGATCGACGGGAAGGACGCAGGCTTTCTCGCCTTGCGCGAAATGCTGCAAGGGAAAGCGGCAAAGGGCGCGCTCGAGCGCGTGACGTTCGTGTTCGTGCCGGTGCTGAGCGTGGACGCTCACGAGCGCTTCGGCCGCTGGAACCGGCCGAACCAGAACGGCCCCGAGGAGATGGGCTGGCGCACCAACTCGCAGAACCTGAACTTGAACCGCGACTACGTCAAAGCCGAGGCGACGGAGATGCAGGCGCTGCTCAGGCTTCTCAACGAGTGGGATCCGATCCTTTATGCGGATCTGCACGCGACCGACGGTGCGCAGTTCGAGCACGACATTTCCTATACCGTGACGCCGACGTTGGGCGGAGGCGATGTCGAGCTGATGCGCGAAGGCGCCGCACTGCGCGATGAGCTCATGGAGCGCGCTCGCGGGCACGGCTCGCTGCCCGTCGACTTTTATCCCTCGTTCGTGCGTGATGACGATCCCATGTCGGGATTCGCGGTGGGCGTCGGGCCCAAGCGCTTCTCCACCGAGTACTGGGCGGCGCGCAACCGCTTGGCCGTGCTGGTCGAGACGCACTCATGGAAGGACTATCCGACGCGCGTGCGTATCACGCGCAATTCGATCATCGACATGATCGAGATGGCGGCGAACCACGGTCAACGCTGGTTGGAAGCGGCTCGCGGAGCGGACGAGCGCGCAAAGCGCATCGGCGGAAGCGAGGTCGCGCTCACTTACGAAAACACCGATCACGTGCAAACGATCGAGTTCCGGGGTTACGAGTACACGCGCGAGCCGTCCGCGATCTCCGGAACGCTGCTCACGCGCTACAACCCCAAGCGGCCTCAGATCTGGCGCATTCCGCTCAAGGACGAAGTCAAGCCGGCGCACACTGTCGTTGCGCCAAGAGGCGGATACGTCGTTCCCGCAGGCTTTGCCGATCTGGTTGCGGAGAAGCTCACCTTGCACGGCATCGAGTTCCGCCGGTTGTCCCGTTCACCGGGAACGTTGGATGCCGAAACCTTCCGCGCCACCAAGGTTGCGCTCGCGCCAGCCACTTTCGAGGGCCGGCCGCAGGTGACGATCGAAGGCGAATGGAAACCGGAGCGGCGCGAGGTGCCGGCGGGGTCGCTCTTCGTGCCGATCGCCCAACCCAAGGCACGGCTCGTGATGACGCTGTTGGAACCTGGCGACCCGGACGCGCTCGTGAGCTGGGGCTATTTCAACGCCGCCTTCGAGCGCAAGGAGTACATGGAGGCGTATGTCGCCGAGGAGGTCGCCATCGAGATGCTGAAGAAGGATCCGGCGCTCGCGCGCGAGTTCAACCGGCGCCTGAGCGAGGATGCCGAGTTCGCGCGCGACCCGGCCGCGCGGCTCGACTTCTTCTACCGTCGCCACCCGTCCTGGGACGAGCGCTACAACCTCTATCCCGTGATCAGGGTTCAGCAGGAACTGAGGCCGCTCGAGTGAGCGCGGCCTATTCCGTGGTTCCCTGGTACTTGCGGTCGAGCTCCTCGGCCTTCATCTCGTCGGCCTTGGCTTCCGCGTCCTTGCCCAGCTCGATGTAGATGTCCGCGCGCCGGTAGTAGCCGTCAGGCTCTTCCGGCGCGAGCTCGATGGCCTTGTTGGCGTCCTCGAGCGCGGCGTTCGGCTTGTCGAGCGACAGGTAGATGCGCGCCCGGTTGAGATAGCCGAAGGCATCGCCCGGCTCGAGCTGGACGTAGCGCGTCGCATCCTCGAGCGCGGCTTCGTACTTTCCCGTCGACTCGCGCGCTCGCGAGCGCAGCATGTAGAGCTCGGCGCGATCCGGCGCCTTCTCGATCGCCTTGTTCAGCAGCCCGATGGCCTCTTGCGGCCTGCCCTTCGTCAGCACCACTTGCGCCTGAAGCATCAGCTCTTCCGCATCCTCAGCGGCAGTGACGGTAGAAGTCGTGAGAAGCAGCGCGATCAGGCCGGACGGGAGCGCCGCCACGAAGCGCCCGAAAGTAATTGCAGACATGATGACCCCCCAACGTGCTTCATGTTCTCGCAGAGGGCTGGCGCGCGCGAGGAAGCTCGACCCGAGACCTTCTGCCCGCGCAGACATCCCTCCTGGCGCCTCCTGGCGTCGAGCTCATTATGCGCCCGCTGGAAGCGGGCGGAACATGCGACTCACCGCAAGCCGCCCCGAGGGCCTCCGCAGTCAACGGCACCGCTCGCGGCGCCACTGCTCCTTCAGACCAGCTTCCCTCTTGCGAAGCTGCTCGCCCTCGCTCGCCCGATACCCGGAGCGCATCCGGGCGCGCACCTTCGCCAGAGACTTGGCGAGCCGAGCACACCGCTGCTCATGCTTGGCCAGGCGCCGCATCTCCGCGGCTCGCGAGCGCCGCCGCTTCTTGTGGACCGCATCGCTGGCAGTCGAGATGCTCGAAGAGCTACTGGTCGCAGGCGGGGCGTACGTGCTGGTGCGACTCGAATCGGGCTCGTAGGGCCTGCTGTCGGGGCCGCAAGGGCGGTCCGAGAACGTCGGAACACCGTTTTTCTCGCATCGATACAAGCCCTTGGACGGCTCGGCCGACTCGCTCGAGGACACGCACAGGACGGCCATCACGCAAACGAACACCATCTGCTCTCGTCCGCTGAGACGCATGGGAGCTCCTTTCCACGGCCACGTTGAGGAGGCAAGGGAGAGCAGGCCACTCGTCGGCCGCTCCCTGTCGGCAGGGTAGCTCGCGGCTGCCCGCGGGGTTGGCTGAATTACGCGGCGGTTCGGGCAGAAATGCCCGCTTCCAGGATCCGCTCGGCCTGGTTACGGAGCAGGCGCCCGAAACCCACCGAGTCGTAAAGCTCGTTCAGCGCCTTCAGATCGGGGGCACGACGCTCGAGCGAGCTCAGGTCCACTTGCAGCGGTACGTGGCAAGCGATTTCCGTAAGCTGCCTCGCCAGGAAGGCGGTTTCGCGATGGTCGCGCAACTGTCCTACGACGAATCCGGCGTTGCGCACCTTGAGCTTCAGCACGCGCCCGAGATCTTCGTACAGGTGAACGAGCGACTCGAAATGCTTGAACAGCATCGAGGCCGTCTTGCGCCCGATGCCCGGAACGCCGGGAATGTTGTCCACCGCATCGCCCATGAGCGCGAGGAAACAGGGCATGCGCTCGGGCAGGACGCCGAAGCGCCCGGGGATGTCGTCATAGCCGAAGCGCACATCGCCGATGTAGTCCCAGTATTCGTCGCCCGGCCGCACGAGCTGCGCGAGGTCCTTGTCGCGAGTGACGAGCACGACCTTCTTGCCGGCAGCGCGCATGCGCGTGGCGAGCGTGCCGATCAAGTCGTCCGCCTCGTACTCCTGGCTGGCGAACGTCGCCACTCCCATCGCCTCGCATAAGTCCCGGCAGAGCGCGAACTGGCGCTTGAGCAATTCGGGAGTGGGCTCTCGGTTCGCCTTGTACGCCGGAAAGATGCGGTTTCGGTAGCAATCCTCCAGCGTCTCATCGAACGCCACCGCGATGTGCTGAGGGCGGACGCGCTCGATCAAGTCGCCGAGGAAGCGCGCGAATCCGTGCAGGGCATTGACGGGCCGGCCGTCGAAGTCGGTCAGTGCCATCGGCACCGAGTGCCACGCCCGGAAGATGAAGACCGAGGCGTCGATCAGATAGAGCACAGCGATCCCTCGATCATTGGACCGCGTGTGCCTTCAGCCTCGCATGCAGGGGGCTCGAGCGCGGGAAATGCGCCAGCAG
>DASVCI010000156.1:0-9010 GCA_036381695.1 Steroidobacteraceae bacterium | reverse complement strand
CGTTCGTCGCCGATCACCTGCGGCACCATGCGCGATACCTGAGCTGACGCGCCGCATGCAGCGTGTTCCCAAGTGGCTCCTGCTGGTTGGCGCCATGACCGCCATCGGCCCGGTCTCGATCGACATGTATCTGCCGGGCTTTCCCTCCATCGAGCGCGACTTCGCTACGGGCGGGGTCGAGACGACGATGGCCGCGTATCTGGTCGGCATCGCGCTGAGTCAGCTCTTCTACGGCCCGATCAGCGACCGCTTCGGCCGCAAGCGTCCCTTGTACGCGGGCTTCCTCCTGTACACGATCGGCGCGACGGGCTGCGCGTTGGCGGCGAGCATGCCGATGCTGACGTTCATGCGGGTGGTGCAAGCGCTCGGCGGCTCAGCCGGTTTCGTCATCGGACGAGCCATCGTGCGAGATAGCTGCGAGCCGTACGAGGCCGCGCGCGCATTCTCCACACTGATGATGATCGTCGCGCTCGGACCGGTGATCGCGCCGGCCGTGGGCGGAGTCATCGTGGCGAGCTTCGGGTGGCGCGCAACCTTCGTGGTGCAGGCGCTCATCGGATTGTCCGTCTTATACGCGATTCATCGCGTGCTCGATGAGACTCGGCCCGAAAGCGACATCGTGCCGCTGCGTCTGGGCACCGTGATACGTGGGTATCTCAGGTTGTTCGCTGACCGCGCGTTCGTCGGATATTCGCTGGTCGGGGGCTTCGGGATGGGGGCGCTGTTCGCGTACGTGACAGGCGCTCCGACCGCGCTTACGCAAACCTACGAGCTCTCGCCGCGGGAGTTCGGCGCGCTGATCGGATTGAACGGCTTCGCCTTCATGACGGCGAGCCGGCTCAACATCCTGGCTCTGCGCAAGCTGACACCGGGTCAGGCGCTCGCACGCTATGTGTGGGTGCCAGCGATCCTGGGCGTCGTGCTGATGATGCTGACGATGATCTGGCAGGTGCCGCTGTGGCTCTTCGTCGCCTTGCAGCTTTCGTTCTTCGTCAGCGTCGGGCGGGTCACGCCGAATGTCGCAGCGCTCGCCTTGGCGCCGCACGGACGCGACGCGGGTAGTGCATCGGCGCTCATGGGCGCGCTGCAATCGGCCATTTCCACCGCAATGGGCTTCGCGGTCGCCGTCTTCAACGATGAGCGGCTATTCACGCTGGCGGCGATTATGACGATCGCCGCAGGCTGCGCACTCCTGAGCTACATGCTCGCCTGGCACGAAGCTGGAGCGACGCGCAACGAATGACGCGGGTGCGCGGCTTTACGCCGCGCCCTCGAGCGTCGCTTCCATCGTGATCGTCGCCTTCAGAAGCCGCGAGATCGGGCAGCCTTCCTTTGCCGCCTGCGCGGCCGTCTTGAAGTCGGACGATGTCGCACCCGGAACCTTCGCCCGCACTTTCAGGTGCACGGCAGTGACCGAAAAGCCGCCTTCGGTCTTCTCCAACGTAACGGTCGCCTGCGTCTCGATGCGCTCGGCCGTCTTGCCCGCATTGGCGAGCTGAGCGGAAAGCGCCATCGAGAAGCAGCCTGCGTGAGCGGCCGCGATGAGCTCCTCGGGATTCGTGCCCTTGCCTTCTTCGAAGCGCGTGCTGAAGGAGTACTGCGTGCTCGAGAGCACGCCGCTGTCCGTCGAAATCGTGCCGCGCCCGTCCTTGAGCCCGCCCTGCCACACTGCCGATGCGCTGCGTTTCATGAGACTGCTCCTGTTTCAGGTTGAGGGGCGGACGCGTCGAGATCGATCAGTTCGATCTCATGAGACATCTCGGCGGTCTTCGACATGATCGCGCTGGCCGAGCAGTACTTCTCGGCCGACAGGCGAACCGCACGTTCGACCTTGTGGCGGTCGAGCCCGTGGCCGCTGATCCGATAGCGCATGACGATCCTGGTAAACACTTTCGGATCGGTCTGGGCGCGCTCGGCTTCGATGTCGACGACGCAGTCGCTGATCGGCTCGCGGCCACGCCTCAAGATCGTCACCACGTCGTAGGCCGTGCAGCCCCCGAGGCCGAGAAGCAGCATTTCCATGGGGCGGCAGCCGAGGTTGCGCCCGCCCGACTCGGGCGAGCCGTCCATCACCACTCCATGCCCGGAGGCCGACTCGCCGACGAACATGACGTTTTCGACCCACTTCACGCGTGCCTTCATCCAGAACCCTTCTCGGCTGCTACGAACCGATCGCGATACCCGCCCTGCGTGGCTACTTGATCGCACCCAGGCACAGATACTTGATCTCGAGGAATTCCTCGAGGCCGTACTTCGATCCTTCGCGGCCTATGCCGCTCTCCTTGATCCCACCGAACGGCGCCACTTCGGTCGAGATGATGCCTTCGTTGATGCCGACGATGCCGCACTCGAGCGCTTCGGCGACACGCCACACACGGCGGAGGTCATTGCTGTAGAAGTAGCCGGCGAGGCCGAACTCGGTGGAGTTCGCGAGGCGCACCGCGTCCTCTTCGCGCTCGAATTTCATGAGCGGCGCGACCGGGCCGAACGTTTCCTCGCGCATGGGGAGCATGTCCTCGCGGATGCCGGTGAGCACGGTGGGCGTATAAAAGTAGCCCGCGCCTTCGCGTCGCTTGCCGCCAGTGAGGACTTTTGCCCCCTTGCCCACAGCATCGCTCACGTGCCGCTCGACTTTCTCCAGGGCTTTCGGCTCGATGAGCGGGCCGATCTTCGTTCCCTCTTCGAGGCCGTCGCCCACTTTCATGGACGAAGCGGCTTCGGCGAGCCGCTCGGCGAAGCGGTCGTAAATCCCGGCTTGCACGAAGATGCGATTGGCGCAGACGCACGTCTGGCCAGCGTTGCGGTACTTGGAGGCGATTGCGCCGGCTACCGCAGCATCTAGGTCGGCATCGTCGAATACGATAAACGGTGCGTTGCCTCCGAGCTCGAGCGATACCTTCTTCACCGTGCTCGCGCATTGCGACATCAAGAGCTTCCCGACCGCAGTCGAGCCTGTGAAGCTGAGCTTGCGAACGATCGGATTGCTCGTGAGCTCCGCGCCGATCGGCTTGGCTTCCCCGGTCACGACCGAGAGGACACCCGGCGGCACGCCCGCTTCCTCGGCCAGCACGCACATGGCGAGCGCCGAGTAAGGGGTGAGCTCGGAAGGTTTGATCACCATCGTGCAGCCTGCCGCGAGCGCGGGGCCGACCTTGCGGGTGATCATCGCAGAGGGAAAGTTCCATGGCGTGATGGCGGCGGTGACGCCGATCGGCTGCTTCAGGACGACGATGCGCTTGTCGCGCCCGTGGCTGGGAATGACATCCCCGTACGCGCGCTTGCCTTCTTCGGCGAACCACTCGAGGAACGAGGCGGCGTAGGCGATCTCGCCCCGGCTCTCGGCCAGGGGCTTGCCCTGCTCGAGCGTCATGAGCACGGCGAGATCCTCCTGATTCGCCATCATCAGGTCGAACCACTTGCGCAGAATCTGCGCACGCTCCTTCGCAGTGCGCGCCCGCCAATCAGGCAAAGCTTTCTCGGCAGCTTCGATCGCGCGGCGCGTTTCGGCCGCACCCAGATTCGGCACGGTGCCGAGAACGCGTCCATTGGCAGGATTGACGACCTCGATGACCGCGCCGTTGGGCGCATCTCCCCAGCGCCCCGCGATGAACGCTTGCTGGCGGAACAAGCTCTTGTTGCGCAGGGGGAGGTCGGAGGAAACGGAGGCGGCTCGGGTACTCATGGCTTGGATCCTGTCGCTGGTCGCAAGGAAGCTCGGACGTGACGGCTGCTCACCCGGCAAAATCGCACGCTACCGCGCCGCCGGGGAGGCGGACATGAAGCGATAGATCGGCCCCTGCGCGCAAGTTCCTGCACGCGAGCGTGTCGCATCGTGAGAGGCTTCGCACGCCGTCCCGTGAGATTATAGTGGGCGCGGGAGCGTATCCCAGCGTACGAGCGCGAATCGTATGAGATCGACCACACTCCCGGCGCCAAAGGCCGTTCTCAGGTCTGCCGCCCGACTCGCATGAGCCCGGATCTGCACGTGCTCGTGCTTGCGGCCGGCCCCTCGACGCGTCTCGGGCAGCCCAAGCAACTCGTCAAGCTCGGCGGCCGGCCAGCGCTGCACATCGTGGTTTCCAATGCAGTGGCGGTGGCCGGGCATAACGTAACGGTCGTAGTGGGGGCACATGCTCGTGACCTGACCCACCTGCTTTCCCAGTCGTCGGCGTCGATGGTCGTGAACCGACATTGGGAGGAGGGGATGGGGTCCTCGATTCGATGCGGTCTCGCCTCGCTTCCTCCGGGATGCGAGGCAGTCCTCGTGCTCCTGGGGGATCAGGTGGCGGTGACCGCCGATGATCTCAAGCGACTCGTCGCCGCCTGGAAGGCAGAAGAGAGCGTGATTGCCGCGAGCGTGTACGACGAGCACGTCGGCGTGCCGGCAATCTTCCCGCGAGTGTTCTTTTCCGAGCTTGCCGAAGTGCGAGGCGATCGTGGTGCGCGGCACATCATCGAGCGCAACAGCTACCGGGTCGTCCGCGTCCCCATGAGCAATGCCGCGGTCGATCTCGACACACCCGAAGACCTGCGCGCCTTGACCGAGCGCTTCAGAATTCCAGAACGACGGTAAATCCCGATGCGCCTCCTCGTCCTGCTGCTGCTCGTCGCCGTCCTCGTCGCGATCATCTGGATGAGGGCGAAACGTACTCGCCGCTAGCAGCGGGTGCCTCCGGCCGGCGGGGTTGCAGCCCGCGACCGGCGAGGGGGAAACCTCGCCGCTCCCCCGGTCGTTTGACCCATTGCAGGGCGCACGAGGTGAGCGGCGATGAACGAGTTTTTCCAGCAGTACCTGAGCGCGATCGTAGTGCTCATCGCGGTGGCGATCGCGTTGACCGTCGTCGTGTTCCGTAAGCGCTTGTTCGAGCGAGGCTATCGCAAGGGCAAAGCCGCCGATCCCGAACAGGTCAAACGCGACAATCCACCGGATGAGTGGACCGCGAGTCACTGAGCCGGAAGGGGCGCTCCCGTGCCGCTGCCGCGCTGCCTGCGCTGGTAGCGGTAGGCACCTGGCGCGATCTTCCGCCGGCGACGAAACGCCTTGGCAAAGGCCGTCTCCGAGACGTAGCCGACCTTGCGGGCGATCTTCGCCACGGGCTCACGCGATTCCCGCAGCATCTTGGCTGCCAGGTCCATGCGCCAGCGCGTCACGTACGCGAGCGGCGGCTCGCTGACCAGCTCTGCGAAGCGCTTGGCGAACGCGGCACGTGACATCGCAACAGAGCGTGCCAGGCCTTCGACCGTCCATGGATCCTGCGGCCGCTCGTGAATGAGCGAGAGCGCCTTGCCGATCTGACGGTCGCGTAAAGCACCGAACCAGCCGTACGACCCCTCGGGTTGCTCGCGCAACCAGGTGCGCAACGTATAAACGAGCAGCGCATCGGCGAGCCTCGGCAGCACGCGCTGATGCCCGAAGTCCCTCCTTGCGCCCTCGCTCGTGAAGAGTTGCACCACGAGCTTCAAGTCATTGTCCGCCGCGACTTGCGCTGCAGGAATGCGGATCACAGGCGGCAGAAGCGAGAGCAGAGGATGCGGCCCTTCCTTGGCGAACTGATAGGCTGCGGAATGCAGCACGGTCGGCTCCGTTGCCGAATCCACTTTACCCTCGCGCGGCATCACGACCTGGTTCTGGGCGCGCGCGATCGCCACCACGAACGGCTCGAGGTTGCGCATCTCGCGATCAGAAGCCAGGGCATGCGCTTCGCCATCGGAGAGCAGCACCATGTCGCCGGCATTCAAGCGCACCGGGTCGCTCCCGGGGCGGCCCAACCACGCACCGCCGCGGCTTACGACGTGCAATACGGGGCGATCCATCGGCTCGATGAGGACACCCCAGGGTGCGACGAACTCGCGTGCACCGAGCACGTCCGCGGACAGATTGGTCACTTCGAAAACATTGGAGAGTACGTCCATCGGCGGGCCTCACGCGCCTCACGCTGGCGCGCTCGGCGTCGGTTGCTGAACGTTCAAGGGATCTTCACGACGACGACTCGTTGACCTGACATGAGATCCGCTCGATCGGGCCGCTCCGGCGAAGCGACGATGCGGCTTCAGTCAGGACCAAGAGCTATCGACGCCGCTGTAGACTAACCGTTCGCTCGCGCGGGTTGGACGGGGCTCGCAGAAAGAGACTGTTTCAGATTAGTCACGAATCGAGGCTGAGTGTCGCCCCGACCCGACGCCCGAGATCCAACCATTGCGCTTCGTGCCTCAGGCGAGGGCGTTATCGCACGTTACCGGATCGAGACTCCGATCGAAGCGAGCGCATCGAGCAACATCTGCTCGGTGTAGGGCTTTGCCAGAATGGCGCATTGGTTGTTCGACTCGAAGCGTTGCGCAAGCTCCTGCTCGCTGCGCCCGCTCGCGATCACGATCGGCAGGCTCGCATCGATCTCGCGCACTTCACGAGCGAGGTCTTCTCCCGAGCGGTCCGGCAATCCCACATCGATGAGGGCTGCACTAAGCTCGCAGCGCAAGGTGCCCATTTTTGTCAGCGCCTCTTCGGCCGAGCAGGCCTCTTCCACCCGGAAGCCCGCGTCCGTCAGGACGTCGACAGCGAACATTCGGACCAGCATCTCGTCCTCGACGACGAGCACGACAGGAGGTGCGACCTCGGGCGCCGTCATGATTCCCCGTCTCGCTGTGATAGAAAATTGGCCAGGAACCTTTACAGACCCTGCGGCATTGCACTTGATCTCGATCCGACGGGCTGCCGCAATCAGAAAACACGGTGTTGCAAGCGGTGCAGTCCGCAAGCGAGGTGGTCATGGAATCCGGTCGTCAGCCCAGTCAGCACGAGCTTGCCGGAAAGGTGGGGCAGGGCCGGGCCTTGCGCGTGCTGATCGTGGAGGACGACACAGTTGCCAGCCTTTTTATGCAAACAGTTCTGCAGGATCTCGGTCACGCCGTGAGCGGGGTGGCTCCTTCGCTCAGGACGGCGCTCGCCATAGCGGCCGGGACGCCGACGGATCTGGCGATCGTGGACGTGGGCCTCGCGGGTGACGGGGGCGACGGCGTTCAAGCGGCGCTGGGCCTGCGCGATCGATACGGCATCCCCTCGCTCCTCGCGACAGGTGCATCGTTCGACGAGCTCGGCGAGCGCGTGCGCGCAGCACAGCCGCTTGGCTTGCTGACCAAGCCCTTTACCGCCGAAGACCTCGCCCGAGCCCTGGATGGCGCCATCGAGCAGGGATTGCCGCGCACGCACGCCGGCGCTTTATAGCAAGCTGCCTTTATCTGTCAGCAAGGGCTCGAGGTCAGCGCATCTCGGGACAAACGTAAGGAACGGGTGCCGGAGCGTAGGACTCGACTTCATCCTGCCCGACGATCTTGAGCAGCAGCTGATCCTTCGAGGGCATCGACACCTCGGCTTCGATCGGGATCGGCGAATCCTCGAGCCAGCGGATGTGATCGCCCGCCATTCCCCACTCGGACAAGCGGTAAGTCTCGACGCACGAGCCCATGAGGAGCGTGCGATCGGGCAGAAACACTACGATCGAACCGAGGGGGCTCCCCCGCGTGGTCTTGCGCCATACGCGCCCGACAAAAGGCAGATTCGCGTGCTCGGCCTCCGAAGATCGAGCGGCGGCTGGCGCTGCTGGCGCCGGCGGGGGGGCGGATTGAGTCGATGCCGGCTGGTTGCAGGCAGCTACGCCCAGCGCCGAGGCGAGAGCGACAGTCGTGCTCCAGCGCATGAAGGACCTCCCGAAAGTCATTGCGATTGAGCGGCCTGGATCTGGAAGAAGCTCGCATCGTACGGCACGGACGAGCCCGCGTTTCGCTGCATTTCGGCTTGTTTGCGCATCACACGCAGGCTCGCTCGATGCAGCTCGAGCTGTGTCTCCTGCTCGGCCTCGAGCACTTCGAGCTGCTCGGCAGTGAGATAGGGCGAGAGGGCCTCTCTGACTCGCCGCTGAGACTGCGCCAGGCGCTCCGCCGAGCCCTCGTCCAGTCCCAGCATCGGAACGAGACCGCGGGAGCTGACGGAGGCTTGCGTGCGCCCGCTCGTGGCGAACACCCGGGCCGCTTCCTCCATCTCCCGGCGCTGCTCGTCGGCCATCGCGCTCATGAGCGGCTTGGTGAGCTCCTCCTGCAACGGGACGCCTTGCGCGGCGAAGAGCGAGCGCAGCTCGTTGACTTGATAACGCGCGCCGAGGGTTTCCTGGTACTCCTTCCAGGCCTGGTACCTTTGGGCTCCGAGAAGTTGCTCGAGCTCAGCCTGGTTGGCTTTTTCCTGCTCGCGGAAGCGGCGAAGGCGCTCCTCGGCCTCGGCGGGGCTTTCCGGCTGGGTGGACCACGCCATGCCCATCTCCATCGATCGAAGCTGCTGCTCGGCGAGGAGTGTCGCGAAGCGCTCGGCCTCATCGTCCGTGAGATTGATCTCCTCGGCGAGGTCCGGATACATGCGCGACAGCGACGCCTTCTGCTGCGCCAGCATCGCTTCGCGATATTCCGGGTCTTTCAGCAAAGCCCGCTGACGCTCCATGTGCTCCTTCAGCATGCGCGCACGCTCCTCGTCGGATCGAAGCGCCGAGGCCGGCGCCAGGCGCCCTGAGGGTGGCGCAAGGGAAATCAGGCCGACGGGCTTCGGCGGCTCGGAGGTTGGCTCCTTCGGCGTCTGAGCCGAGGGCGGCTCGAAGACGGTCGTATCCGCCGGAGTTGCCGGCGGCGCGGCGCTCGCTCGGGAGGCTTTCTCCAACTGCTCGATGCGCGCTTGCAGCTGCGCCGCCTGGGCTCGCTCAGCCCTGAGCTGACGAACGAGGTGCACGGAGGTGAGCGCGAAGCTCACCGAAGTGATCAGAAGAAGCAGGACCGCTTTGCCCATGGTGACACCCGGCTCTTCGAGGCGGCCCGGACGAGGACTTCATCGCCCGGGCGGCGACATGCTCGTGATCTCTTCCCGGAACTGCCTCAGTTTGGCCTTGATCGTCGCCGCGTGCTCGTTCCCCATGCGAATGAGCAATTTCTGCCCCGCCGAGCGCTGCTCGAGCTCGGGGTCGGCGAACTCGTA
>DASVCI010000155.1:0-18617 GCA_036381695.1 Steroidobacteraceae bacterium | reverse complement strand
CAGGGTGTCTGTGTGGCGGAACCCCGGCGGCGGGTCGGTGTTGTACCGCACGGAGTAGCCGACAGCCAGCGCCAGCGCGTCGATGATTTTAACCTGCAAGCTGAGGTCGCTCTGGGAAAATGTGTTCGGCTCGGTCCACTCCACCAGGACCTTGGCCAGGGCGCTGGTCGTCTCGGTCAGCTTGTGCTCGAAGTCGAGGCGCCCCTGGCCGACCAGCTCCTGCTCCCGGCGGCGCGGAATGATCGTGACCCCATCGGTATCGAGCGCCTCGCGGGTCTGCGAGACTTTGTAACCGAAGCCGAGCTGGCTCGTGAGCTTGGTGATCGGGTCGTCGAAGAAGCGATAGCCCAAGCCTGAGCCGTAGGTGGTCTGGTATTCGAAGCCGCTGAACCGATCGTCCTCGTAACGCGCGGACGCGAAAGCAAATCCCTTCTGGCTGAAATCGTAATCGGTTTGACCACGAGCCTCCCATCGCTGGGCCGTGGTGCCAGTACTGTCGGAGGCATAGACCGCTGCGAGGCCAAAGTTGTGTCGCCATTTGACGTATTCGCGGGTCACGTCGAGCTTGAGGTTGGATGAGTCCGCGTCGGTATTGCCGCGGTTGGCGACCAGCCCGGCCTCCGCTTTCATGGTCCACTGCGCCTGAGCTGCTCCCGACCAGGCGACAATGAGCACAATCCAGAGGGCAGCCGTGCCTGAGAGTCTTCGAGGCATGAGCAGAGGTCTCCTTGTCGGCGGTCCGTACGGCACGAAGCTGCGAATGATCGCAAAACCCGCGCCTCGACGCTCGCCCCGTGCGACCCGCCTCGCTTGATTTCCGCGCTCGAGGCTTCATCCTTGACGCGAGATTGGCCCTCGATCGAGCCCCGACGGGCAGGAGTACGCAAAGTGGCCCAGGAAGCTTTGACGATCACCGTGGAGACCTTCATGACCGACGTCGTCGAGGCCTCCGCCACCACGCCCGTGCTGGTGGATTTCTGGGCGCCCTGGTGCGGGCCGTGTCGCCAACTCATGCCCGTGCTGGATCGCCTCGCCGGCGAATACGCCGGCCGCTTCAAGCTGGCGAAGGTCAACACGGACGAGCAGCCCGAGCTCGCCCAACAGCTCGGCATCCGGAGCCTGCCCACTGTAGTGCTGTTCAAGGACCGGGCGGTCGTCGATCACTTCATCGGAGTCGTTCCAGAAGCCCAGATCCGGCAGATGCTCGACAAGCACGTGCCGCGCCCGCAGATGAGCCCACTCGAGCGTGCGCGGGCGCTGCAGGCGAGCGGTGATTTCGCTGGCGCGCGCTCGATCCTCGAGGGCGCGCTCAAGAACGATCCGGACAACGTCGGGCTGCTCACGGCGCTCGCCGAATTGCGCGCGCTGGAAGGCGACCTCGATGGAGCGCGTGCCGAGCTCGAGCGCCTCAACGGGCAGAATCCGAATCATCCGTCGGTGAGACGGCTCGCGGCGCTTCTCACCTTCACTGAAATGGCGGCGGCGAATCCGGATTTGCGCGCGCTGCGCGAGCGCGAGCAATCCAATCCGGCCGATCTCGACGCCAAGCATGCGTTGGCAGTCCACCAGTTGCTTGGTGGTGAGGCCGAGCCCGCTTTACAGACGTGGCTACAGATGATGCGGGACCACCGAAGCTACAAGGACGACCTCGCGAAGCGCAGTCTCGTGCTCGCTTTCGATCTCCTCGGCGAGTCCCACCCCGCCGTCCCCGAAACGCGCAAGGTCATGTCGCGGCTATTGTTTTGAGCACCGCGCCGGCCGCTTGCACCGCGCTTGCCCACGCCCCGTGGATCGTCCCGAACGAGTCGAGTGAGCACGCCTCGCCGGCGAAGAACAGGCGCTCGGCCACCGGGACGGTCAGATGCTCACGAACGTGCGCCTTGCCAGGCAGCGCGGCCGAATACGCTCCTCTCGAATATTCGTCACTTGCCCAGGCCGTCGTAGCCGCGCGGCGAATCTGCGAACCGAAGCTCGCGCCGAATATCTCGAGCAGCTGATCGCGGGCGAAAGCTTCCAGTTCGCCCCGCTCTTCCAACTCGAGCGCGAGTGAGCCGCCGAAATACGCGAGCAGCACTTCCTGGCCCGAAGGCCGCGTCTGGTAGCTGGCGGTGCGAGCCGCGCGATCCGTGCCGATGAAGTGCACGGACCCTTCAAACGGAAGAGCGCCGGGCTCGAGCTCGAAGAAAACTTTGTTCGCCACCCCGAGCGGGATGCCCGAGAACGCTTCGACCAATCCGGCGGGAAGCTCGGGCTCGAAGCGAAGACAGTCGCCGCGGGCAAGCACAGACGTAGGCACGGTAATGATGACTGCACTTGCTTCGAGCGTGCCGCGATCGGTTTCGATACGAACGAGGCGCCGACTCCAGTCGATGAGCCTCACTCTTGTCTCGAGGTGGATGTCCAGACCGCGCGCGGCATGGGCCACGACGCTCCCGAGCCCTTCCCTCACTGCCCAATTCACTCCCGTATCGGCGTAACGCGAGTAATCGACGCTCGATACCCTGTCACTCTCCATGCCCATGAGCCAAGTCATGACGGCATCGAACGTAGAACGATGATCGTCCGCCGGCACCAGCTCCGAGACCGGTACGTCACGCCCGGCGAGCGCGGCTTGCTCGATCAAGCGATCGTTGCGCTCATAAGCCGCACGCCAGGCTTGGAGGCGCTCGGGCGTGGCCTCTTTCGCTCCGATGCGCTGCTGCCAGACGGGCGAGCGCTCGATCAGCGTGAAACCCGCCTCACGCGCATAGCTCGTCCAGGGATTGATGTCGGCCGAATGCAGCCACGCGCAGCCGAGGTCGATCGGAAACCCGAACCTGGCGGTGTCGGTCCAGGCTCGCCCGCCTACGCGGGAGCGCGCCTCGAGCACGATCGATCGATGACCGCGATCCAGAAGCCAGCGCGCAGCGGCGAGCCCCGCCGCGCCTGCTCCAACGATGACGATCCGCGCGCTCATGCGCTCAACTCCTCGCCCCCGCGGCGGCGGCTTGCAGCGTCTCGGCGGCTCGAGCGCCGAGGTAGGCGCGAATGATCCGACGAGTCAGATAGATGAGCGGGATGAGCAGCACTGCCATAAGCAACTTGTAACCGTAGTTCACGGTGCCCACGGCCAGAAACAGCGGAATCGGCCATTTCTGCGGACCGAGCACGAATGCGATGTACAACACGACGAAGCTGTCGATGAGCTGGGACACGGCCGTCGAGCCGGTCGCGCGCAGCCAGATCCATCTCTCGCCCGTCATGAGCCGGATGCGGTGAAACACCGCGACATCGATGAGCTGGCCGATCAAGAACGCGCTGATCGAGCCCAGGATCGTCCACATGCCCTGACCGAAGATCGCCTCGAAAGCCGCCTGCATGTCAGGCACGCCGCGCGGCTCGCCGATCGACACCCAGAACGCTGCCGGCGTCAGCGAGATCGCCATGTACGCGGCGACAAAGCCATAGCCGATGAGCGCAACGGCGAGCCAGGAGATGAAGCGCACTCCGCGCCGGCCGAAGTACTCGTTGATGATGTCGGTCATCAGGAAGACGAACGGCCAGAGCAGCACGCCGCTCGTGAACGAGAGCGAGCCGCTTTGGCCGTACAGAGTCCAGTCGAAGGACTCGAGCCCGAGCGTGGGCTCGAGCGCAAAGATTTTCACGCCGACGAACTCTGCGATGAGCGCGTTGGCAACGAGGAAAGCGGCCAGGGCGACGAACAAGCGCGTGGCGCGCGAGTCGAGCGGCGCATCATCGCGCTGGAAGGCGGCTCCGGTGGAGCCCTGCGTTTTTGGCATCGTGTCGTCCCCTTGCGATTACATGGCGCGTATCGAAGGAATGCGAGAAGATGAGGGGCGGGCAGCCCGCTCGATGCAGGATCGTCCCGGGCTGATTCCCTCTCGTGAGCAGTTTGCATGGCCAGGATCACCGCGCTCAACATCTATCCCATCAAAGGCTGCCGGGGCCTCGCCCTATCGAGCGCGCGAGTGACCGAAGCGGGTTTCGAGCACGACCGGGAGTGGCTGATCGTGCGTCCGGACGGGCGCTTTCTCACCCAGCGGGAGGAGCCGCGGCTGGCGTTGATCGAGCCCGTCCTCGACGAGTGCAATCTCGAGGTCCGGCTGCCGAACGGGGCAAGCGTCCGCATGCCGCTCGATGCCGAAGGGCCGCAGGTCGCTGTGACGTGCTGGCGCGATGTATGCGCGGCGTTCGACATGGGAGAGGAAGTCGCGAGGCTCTTGAGCGACTTTCTCGAGCACCCGGTCCGCCTCGTGAGATTCGACGCGCGTCGGCGTCGCCTCAGCGATCCTTCCTGGACGCAAGGCGTGGAGGCTACGACGCGCTTTGCTGACGCTTTCGCGTGGCTCCTCACCTGCGAAGCCTCGCTCGAGGACTTGAGCTCGCGCCTGGACGAGCCGGTGCCGATGAATCGCTTTCGTCCGAACATCGTCCTGGGCGGCGTCGAGCCGTTCTATGAGGACGGCATTCACGAGCTGTACACGCAGGATGTGCGCCTCAGGGCCGTGAAGCCATGCGGACGCTGCATCGTGCCGACGACGGATCAGCAGACCGGTCAGCGCACGGGCGTCGAACCGCTACGAACGCTCAGAAGCTATCGATACGACAGCCGCGTGAAAGGAGCGACGTTCGGACAGAACCTGATCTTGATTTCAGGCGCGGGCAACACGCTCAGCGTGGGCCAGCAGCTGCAAGCGACGAGAAAGAGCTAGCGTCGTCGCCCTCTCGGGCATGGATGACAGGCGAGTCGGCTGGGAAATTTTCAGTTGCCGCGCGCGAGCGACTTCACTTCGCGCGACAGTCTTTTGAGGCCCTCGCTCTCCCAGCCGAAGCGCTCCTCGCCCTCGGGATGGGAGTCTGCCGCTTCCTGCACTTCGTTCACACGCGGCGCCACACGGCGGATCACCGTGCTCTCCCAGTCCTCGCGCACGAGCGTCTTCTCCGGATCGATGTCCTCGAGCTCCTCGTCCGGCTCTATGGGGCGCGGGAGCTTCACGGTTGCTTCATCCTGGGTCGCCTCGGGATCCGGATCACGCTCTCTTGTCATAACTTCGCTGGCCTCGATGCTTCTTCGGACTGGCGGCCCGTCGCTCCGCGTAAGCTACCCCGCTCATCCGCCCGTTCGTCGGGCATGGATCACAGTAGGGAGTTGAAAACTCGGATGGCCTGAAACGGCCCGGCCGCACGCTCCGAACGCCTCGCCGCGCACGGAAGTTCCGGGAATCGAAGCAAAATTTCGCCGTCCGCCCGTGAGTGTGCGACGCACCGGCGCCGCTCAGTAACCCGACATGTGCGCAAAGCGGTCGGCGTGGTAGTACGCGTCTCCGAACGTTTCCCCGGCCGCGCGCGCCCGCTTCATGAAGAACCCGATGTCGAACTCGTCGGTCATGCCGATGCCTCCGTGCATCTGCACCGCTTCATTCGTGGCAAGCCGCGCGACCTCGCCAGCTTTCGCCTTGGAAGCGCAAACCAGGCTCGATGCATTCGCCTCCTGCGAATCCAACTCCTGCAACGTCGCGAGCACGAGAGATCGGGTCAGCTCGATCTCGCAGAACAAGTGCGCGGCCCGATGCTGCAGGGCCTGGAACGCGCCGATCTTCACTCCGAATTGCTCACGCTCGCGCAGGTACGCCAGCGTACGCTCGAAGGCTTCTTCGGCCACGCCCAAAAGCTCGGCTGCAAGCATGGCTCGCCCCGCATCGAGCGCCACATCCAGCACGAGGGCGCCCTGGTCGATCTTGCCGATGACATCCGCCTCGGTCACTGCGACATCCCGCAGTTCCACGATCGCCACGTTGCGGCTGTCCACGCTCGGGTAGCGATGGATCGTCACCCCTTGCGCTTTCGCGTCGACCAGGAACAACGTCAGCCCGTCACGAGCTTCCACATCGTGCGAGGTGCGGGCGCTGACGATGAGACGATCGGCGACATGACCGTCGAGCACGTGCGACTTGCGCCCGCTCAGCTTGAACCGGCCGTTTCCTCCGCTCGCCCTCGTCGCCACACTGTGCGGCGCGTGCCGGCTCTTCTCGTCCGTGGCCAGAGCGACGATCACATCGCCGTTGGCGATTGCCGGAAGTAAAGCTTCCTTCTGCGCGCTCGATCCGCCCTCGAGCAGCGCGACGGCCGCCAGCACCGCGCTCGACAGGAACGGCGTGGCGCTGAGATTCCGCCCGATTTCCTCCGCGATCAATCCTGCACCGACGTACCCAAACCCTGCGCCACCGTACTCCTCCGGAATCAGCACGCCGGACCAGCCCATTTCTGCCATGTCCTTCCACACGTTGCGGCTGAAGCCGACCGGATCGCCCTCATCGCGAAGCTTGCGAAGCTGAGCGAGCGGCGCACGCTCGGCCACGAACTTCTTCACCGCCTCGCGCAGCATCTGCTGCTCTTCGGTCAATACAAGAGCCATTTTACGGTCCCGCCTCTCACGCTCAGGCGCCCGGCAGGCGCAGCACGTTCTTCGCGATGATGTTCAACTGGATCTCGGACGTGCCGCCTTCGATCGAGTTGCCGCGGCTCCTGAGCCACTTCGCTGCAACCGACGCCGCCCCCTGCGTCTCAGCAAATCGCAGCCCTTCGCTTCCCGCCACAGACATCTGCAGCTCGGCGCGGCGCTTGTTGAGCTCGGTGCCGTAATACTTGAGCATCGAGGACAGAGCGCCGGTCTCATTGCCTGCTTTGGCCTCGTCCATCACACGGGCCATCGTCAACGCAAACGCCAGCGCATCGATCTCGAAGCGTGCGATGTCGGTTCGTAATATCGTGTCCGCGAGGCGCCCGGAAGCAAGCCCGATGCTCTTGATCGCGAGCTGACTCAACGGGGTGGCACTTTCGGTGCCCATCCCGCCGATCATGCTGCGCTCGTGCGTGAGGAGATACTTCGCGATCGTCCAGCCCTTGTTGAGCTCGCCGACGAGGTTCTCCTTCGGTACCTTGACGTTGTCGAAGAAAGTCTGCGTGAAGGGCGAATACCCGGAGATCAGGCGAATCGGGCGCGTCGAGACGCCTGGCGTGCGCATGTCGAAAAGCAGGAAGCTGATGCCGTCCTGCTTCTTCTTCGCAGAAAAGTCCGTGCGCACCAGGCAGAAGATCCAGTCCGCCTGATCGCCGTAGCTCGTCCAGATCTTCGAGCCGTTCACGATGAAGTGATCGCCTCGATCCTCCGCACGCGTCTTGAGCGACGCAAGATCCGAGCCGGCGCCCGGCTCGGAGTAACCCTGGCACCAGCGGATCTCGCCGCGTGCGATCTTCGGCAAATGCTCGCGCTTCTGCGCTTCATTGCCGTACTTGAGCAGGGCCGGGCCGAGCATCCAGATCCCGAACGACGTGAGCGGCGGGCGGCAGTTCAAACGCGCCATCTCCTCGCGCAGCACGCGAGCTTCCTCCTTGCTGAGCCCCGCTCCTCCGTACTCCTTCGGCCATTCAGGCACAGTCCAGCCGCGCGCAGCCATACGCTCGAGCCACAGCCGCTGCGCTTCGCTCTTGAAGCGCCAGCGCCGCCCTCCCCAGCACAGATCGCTCTCCTCCCGCACCGGCTCGCGCATCTCGGGCGGGCAGTTCGCCTCGAGCCAGGCGCGCACCTCGCGGCGGAATGCCTCGAGCGGGGCTTCGGATTGCATTTCAGCGGACATGAACCACTCCCCTCACGAAAACGATCATTCGTCCCGCGCAATGATGTCGAGCCCGGCGGCAGCGAATCGCTTGGCCAGCTCGCCGTAACCGACGGCGCGCCTGTCGGCTGCGTTGCCTTGCAGAGCGCGCGCATAGACCCCTTGCGTGATGGCCGCCATGCGAAAGCACGAGAACGCGAGGAAGAACGGCCAGTGCTCGATGCGGGTTCGGCCGGAAAACCGGCAATAGAGCTCGACGAACTCTTCCTCGGTCGGAATGCCGAGCGCGGCGTGATCGAGACCCGACAGCCCGCCGGTCGAACCGGCGCCGGCGGGCAAGTGATAGTACATGCAGGCGTAGGCCAGATCGCTCATCGGATGGCCGAGCGTGGCGAGCTCCCAGTCGAGCACCGCGACGATGCGTGGCTCGGTCGGATGAATGATCGTGTTGCCGATGCGGAAATCGCCGTGAACGATCGCGATCTCCTCCTCACTCGGCAGATGCGTCGCGAGCCACTCGATGAGGCGGTTCATGTCCGCGCTCTCTTCGGTTTTCGAGGCGAAGTACTGTTTCGTCCAGCGATCGAGCTGCCGCGCCACGTACCGTTCCGGCTTGCCGAAATCAGCGAGCCCGAGGGCCTGATAGTCCACAGCATGCAATGCCGCGCCAATCCGAACATAGTCGGTGTAAATCGCGCGTCTTTCGGAGGGGCTCAGTTGAGGCAACGTCACACTCGCCATCACCCGGCCTTCGACGTGATCCATGACGTAGAACGCCGTTCCGATGACGCTCGGATCCTCGCATAGCAGGCGCGCCGCCGGCACCGGCACATCCGTCTGCGGCAGTGCGCGCAAGATCCGGTACTCGCGCTCGATGAGGTGCGCCGAGGGCAGGAGCTTTCCGGGAGGCTTCTTACGCAGGACGAAGAGCTTGCCGGGCGTGCGAATCAAAAAGGTTGGATTCGACTGGCCGCCCTGGAACTGCAGCAACTCAGCCGGACCGACGAAATCGGGCAGGTGCCTCTCGAGGTAGCGCCACAATGCCGCTTCGTCGAAACGATGCTGCGGCAGCACCTCGATGAGGGTGACGTCCGAGGCCTGCGGCAACCCGGCCGAAGGCGACGATTGCTGCTGCGCTTGCACTGTCATCCGCGTGCCACCCTGCCACCGCTGCACTTTGCGCGTGCAACTGGACGCCGCACGTCTAAACAGCCGAAAGCTCGATCCTGCGCGAGGCGCGCAAGTGCGGATCGAGACGAAGAGCGCAATTGTATGCGGCTATTTGCTGCGCCGATACTCGCTCAACCGGCGGCGGAGATCGTGAGCTTCCCGAACGCGATGCCGAGGTCCCAGCCCCGGCCCGTTCCGCTCAGCGCCAAAGACACCTCGCCCTTGGTCATGACCTGCGCCTTGGCCGACTTGATGGCGCCGGCATGCGCTTCGGCCGCAACGTACGACCCGAGCAGCTCATCGATGGACTTGACCGCGGAAAACTGCCCCCGCCCGTCTTCGATCGTCGATTTGCCGACGGTGAGCCCGCCTCCCTTGGCCGAGAGCTTGACCTGCATGCTCTGACCGTTGTCGCACGTGATCGTGCCGGTGCCGCTTGAGGTCTTGTAGAAAGCCGACCATCCCTTCATGGTGAAGGTCATCGAGCAGTGCACGTCCGCGGCGGCGTGCGCAGGGCGGGCTTGCATCGCCAACGTGACCAGCAACACCGCAAGACTGAAACTCAGCGCACGCATGCCTTACCTCCTTCGTTCATCCAGGCGGGCCTGCCGCCGGCCTCGTGGAACTCTAGCGAAGCGCGCCAGTGCCATGGAAGGCCACCGGCAATGCTATCTTAGGCGTCTTCAGGGTCTGCTCCCATGACTCCCACCGGCGCCTCGCTCAGCGAATTCTTCAGGAGACACTCGGCGCGCGGCGAGCCGATCGTGCTCGCGACCATTACGGAAACGCTCGGCTCCACTTATCGCAAAGCTGGCGCGCAGATGCTCATCGCGCCCGACGGGCAAGCGGCGGGTCTTTTGAGCGGCGGCTGCCTCGAAGCGGATCTGATGGAGCGCGCGCGAACGGTGCTCGACACCGGCAAGGCGCTCATCGTGCAGTACGACATGCGCAGCTCCGATGACGTGCTGTGGGGCATCGGGCTCGGATGCGAAGGTGCGATGAATATTCTCCTCACGAGGATCGATCCCGAGAACCGCTATCAGCCGTTCGCATTCATCGATGAGTGTCGCCGCGTGGATACGCCTGGAAGCTTTGCGCTGGTGACTGCCACGAGCAATGACGCCCATCCACTCGGTCGGTTTTACCTTGCCGGCGATAACCGTGCGGCGCCACCGGCCGTGGTAGCAGACGCGCTCGAAACAGCCCGCAGCAGGAGCGCACGTGTAACGAGTGTGGAAGCCGAAAACGCGCGGTTCCTCATCGTTCCGGTCGAATTGCCGCCCCGTTTGCTGGTGCTGGGCGCCGGCCCCGATGCGATGCCACTGGTCGAAATCGCGGGCTTGATGAACTGGCACGTGACGGTCCTCGATCATCGACCAGCCTATGCGGTGCCCGAACGGTTTCCGCGGGCAGCGCGCGTCGAGGTAAGACCGCCTGAGGCGCTGACCGAGGATTTGAAGACTCATCGATACGACGCCGCCGTCGTCATGAGCCATCACTTGCTCTCGGACCAGGCTTATTTGTCGGCGCTCGCCGGGGCTCCTTCAGTGCCCTATGTGGGATTGCTCGGCCCTGCGCCGAGACGAGCCCGCTTGATGCAGGAGCTTGGAGACGAGGCTTCCCGCCTGACGGGTCGGTTGCACGGGCCGGTGGGGCTCGACATTGGCGCGAGAACGCCGGAAACCATCGCCCTGGCGATCGTCAGCCAGATTCAGGCGCATCTCACGGGGCGCCCGGGCGGCGCGTTCTCTCCTGAAGGCCCGGCTTGATCGATTCTCAGCGACGGCGCAAGTCGCGCAAGGCGCGTCGCGCGTGCTTGTCCGGCCTCCCGAAAGGGGCTGGCGGCGCGAGCCTCATTCGCTCCCGATGCTGCTCGCGCGCGGCCATGCTCTGATCGGTTTCCCTGTAATGCAGACGCGCTTCGCTCGCCGGCCCTCTGCGCACAGGCATGCCGACCACGACGACTTCGATCCTGAGATCGTCGCGCGTGATCTGGACGGTATCGTCCGCGTGGACGAGGCGGGACGGCTTCACCCGTTCCCCGTTGACGTGCACGAGACCGCCGCTGACGGCGTCAGTGGCTTGCGAACGGCTCTTGAACAGCCGTGTAAACCACAGCCACTTGTCGATGCGCAGCCCGTCTGCGCGCTCGTCTGAATCGCCCGATGACATCGGTCGAAGTGTACGATAGATGCGATCGGCGGCGGATAGCGGATGATGCTTTCGTGGCGGCGGACGACTGCTTCGACCTTCTCATCGTGGGCGGCGGCATCAACGGAGTCGGCATCGCGCGCGACGCCGCCGGCCGGCAGCTCCGGGTCGCCCTCATCGAGCAGGGAGATCTGGCGCAAGCCACCTCCTCGGCGAGCACCAAGCTGATTCACGGGGGCTTGAGGTATCTCGAGTTCTTCGAGTTCCGTCTGGTGCGCGAGGCGCTGATCGAGCGCGAGCGGCTGCTCGGCATCGCACCGCACCTGATCCGGCCGATGGAGTTCATCCTGCCGCACGTCGAGGGGCTGAGGCCCCGCTGGCAAATCCGCCTCGGGCTCTTCTTCTACGATCACATCGGCACTCGTCAAAAGCTCCCCGCCTCGCGCAGCGTTCGTCTTGCGACCGGCCGCTACGGGCGGCTTCGGGCCGGGCTCGATCATGGCTTTGCTTATGCCGATTGCGCGGTGGATGACAGCCGGCTCGTGATCGCGAACGCTATCGATGCAGCCGAACGCGGTGCGCGGATCTGGACGAGAACTCGTTTCGTATCCGCTGCGCCGCAGGGTTCTCTCTGGCACGCGCAGTGCCAGGATGTTGCGACCGGCGAGAAGCGCGAGATCCGGGCTCGAGTGCTGGTGAATGCCGCCGGCCCCTGGGTGGAGCAGGTCCTGCGATCCATTCCCGACGTCCAGGCCGAATCTCAGGTGCGCCTCGTGAAAGGCAGCCACCTCGTCGTCCCGAAGCTGTTCGAGGGGGAGCACGCGTTCATGCTGCAAAACCCGGACGGACGCATCGTGTTCGCGATTCCCTACGAGCGCGACTGGACGCTGATCGGCACGACGGACGTGCCGTTTACGGGCGACCCCTCGCAAGTGGCGATCTCGCAAGAAGAGATCGACTATCTGACCGGCACGGTTCGCGCTTACTTCGAGCGCACGATCGAACGTCACGAGATCGTCTGGACCTACGCCGGCGTACGGCCGCTTCTGGACGACGAGTCCGAGAGCGCCTCGAAAGTCACGCGAGATTATCGGCTCGAGCTCGCCGAATCGCCTTCGCATCCGCCGGTACTGTCGATCTTCGGCGGCAAGATCACGACCTACCGGCGCCTTGCCGAAGCGGCGCTCGGAAAGCTGACGCCCTTCGTGCGGGGCTCCCGAGGGGACTGGACCGACACCGCACCGCTCCCGGGAGGCGATCTGCTCGGGGCGGATTTCGACGCGTTCCTTTCGGAAGTCAGGCGACACTGGCCGTTTCTGTCGCCCGTACAAGCCTCCCGTCTTGCGCACGCCTACGGCACGCGGGTCGAGCGTGTGCTTGGTTCGGCCACAACCACCGCCGACCTCGGCGAGGAGTTTGGGGGTGGGCTCACGCGCGCGGAGGTGGAGTACTTGCTCGAGCAGGAATGGGCCCGCACGCCGGAGGATGTCCTTTGGCGCAGGACGAAGGCGGGCTTGCACATGTCGGCGCAGCAGCGTGAGCTGTTCGCGCGCACGTTTCAGGAATTGAGCGACAAGCCTCGGACACACGCCGATTACGCCGCTTCGTAGCCCTCCCCTGGACCGGGAAGGGGCGCGCGGCTTGGCTCGAACCGCCATCGCATCCGAATGGTTGCAAGAGCCAGCGTGCGCACCCGCGCAATGGCAAAATATGTCCTTTCACTCCGCACACCGAAGGGCCCCGAAGTGAACCGCGAGTTTCTCGATCGACTGAGCCGGCAAACCGAAGAGCTGCACGCCCAGGGCTTGTTCAAGCCCGAGCGAGTCCTGTCCTCTCCGCAGAGCGCAGTGGTACGGGTCGCGGGCGGCCGGGAGCTCATCAATCTTTGCGCGAACAACTACCTGGGCCTCGCGAATCACCCTGCCGTCCGCGAAGCCGCGCGCCTGGCGATAGACAGATACGGTTACGGCATGGCGTCAGTGCGGTTCATCTGCGGCACGCATGACGTCCACAAGGACCTGGAACAGCGTCTCAGCACCTTCCTCGGGACCGAGGACACGATCCTCTATTCCTCTTGCTTCGATGCGAACGGCGGGCTGTTCGAGACGTTGCTCGACGAGCAGGACGCGGTGATCAGCGATGCGCTGAACCATGCCAGCATCATCGACGGGATTAGACTGTGCAAGGCGCAGCGCCTTCGCTATGCGAACAACGACCTCGACGAGCTCGAGTCGCGCCTGAAAGAGGCGGCCAGCGCTCGCGTCAAGCTGATCGTCACCGACGGCGCGTTCTCGATGGACGGCGTGATCGCGCGCCTCGATGCAATCTGCGATCTGGCGGATCGATACAACGCGCTCGTGATGGTGGACGACTCGCACGCGACAGGCTTCGTCGGCGCGAAGGGCCGGGGCACGCACGAGTTGCGCAACGTCATGGGCCGCGTGGACATTCTGACCGGCACGCTCGGCAAAGCGCTGGGCGGCGCGAGCGGCGGCTACACGTCCGGGCGCAAGGAAATTATCGCCTGGCTGCGCCAGCGCTCACGCCCGTACCTGTTCTCCAACAGCATTCCGCCGTTCATTGCGGCGGCGAGCCTGCGCGTGCTGGATCTGCTCGAGGCCAGCGACGATCTGCGCGCCCGGTTGTGGGAGAACGCCGCTTACTTCCGGGCCAAGATGACGGCGGCGGGCTTCGATCTCGTGCCCGGCGAGCACCCGATCATTCCGGTCATGCTTGGAGACGCCCGGCTGGCGGCCGAGTTCGCGCAGCGCCTGCTTGATGAAGGCGTGTACGTCATCGGGTTCTCCTATCCGGTCGTGCCGCATGGCAAGGCCCGAATCCGCACGCAGATGTCCGCCGCTCACACGAAGGAGCATCTGGACAAGGCCGTGGCTGCCTTCACCCGCGTGGGCGCCGAGCTGGGCGTCCTGAAACACGCCGGCTGACCGCCGGATTCCTCCAACCTTCCGACGAAAACACTCTCATGAAAGCTCTGGTCAAGGCCCATCGCGCCCCCGGCATCGAGCTCCAGGACATCCCCAGGCCCGAGCCCGGGCCGAACGACGTGCTGATCCGCGTCAAGCGCAGCGCCATTTGCGGCACGGACATACACATCTACAACTGGGATGCCTGGGCGCAGAAGACCATCCCGGTTCCGATGGCAGTGGGTCACGAGTACTGCGGCGTCATCGTCGAAGTCGGCAGCGAGGTGAGCGGCTTCGCGCCGGGAGACCGCGTCTCAGGTGAAGGCCACATCACTTGCGGGTATTGCCGCAATTGCCGCGCGGGGCGGCGTCACCTGTGCCGCAACACTGTCGGCGTCGGCGTCAATCGTCCCGGCTGCTTCGCGGAGTACGTCGTGATCCCGGCGTTCAACGCATTCAAGCTGCCGGCAGCGATCGACGACGAGATCGCCTCGATCCTCGACCCGCTCGGAAACGCGGTTCATACCGCCCTCGCCTTCGACGTGGTCGGCGAGGACGTGCTGATCACCGGAGCCGGGCCTATCGGCATCATGGCGACCGCGATCGTGCGGTTCATCGGCGCACGCAACGTCGTCATCACCGATGTGAACGACTATCGCCTCGAGCTGGCGCGCAAGATGGGCGCGACGCTCGCGCTAAACGTCACGCGCGACTCTCTCGATGACGCGATGAAGCAGCTCGGCATGCAGGAAGGGTTCGACGTGGGGCTCGAGATGTCCGGCAACGCCTCGGCCCTGAGGGACATGCTGAGGACGATGCATCACGGCGGCAGCATCGCCATGCTCGGCATTCCTCCGCACGAGGTCGCGATCGACTGGAACGAGGTGATCCTGAAGGGCCTCACGATCAAGGGCATCTATGGCCGGCAGATGTTCGAGACCTGGTACAAGATGGCCTCGCTCCTGCAAAGCGGCCTCGATGTGCGCCCTGTCATCACCCACCGCTTCCCGTACACGGAGTATCAGCAGGCCTTCGAAGTCATGGGCCGCGGTCAGTCGGGCAAAGTCGTCATGGAGTGGTCGTCCTAGTCGGACAGACGGCACGACCAGACGGCCGGTGCGAGCGCGAGCAAGCCCGCCGCGCTGACGCCGGCCGCACGCTCAATTCACCGTGCAGGGGCAGTAGTAATAAACGTGCCTCGGGTCGGCGAACCGGGACAGCCGAACGAGCTCCGATTCAATCGGCGCGAGCCACCGACGCGCCTGCCCCAGGAAATTCTGCTCAGGCACGAGCGCCCGGATGATGCGAGCCGCCAGCGCCTGCGTTTTGAGCGCGAACGCCTGACGCCAGCCGAGCGACGGCTCGAGATACTCGACCTTGTAGTCCTCGCCGAGCTCGGCGAGCCTGGCCGCGGCATCGAGCGCATCCTGGAACGATCCGAGCTTGTCGACCAGGCCGTGACGTTGCGCGTCGGCGCCCGCCCAGACGCGGCCTTGTGCGACCGCATCGATCTCCTCGAACGACTTCTCGCGCGCCTGCGCGACATGGCCGACGAAGACGTTGTATGCGTGCTCGACGGAAACCTGGAGAATCTCCTTGGCATCCTCCTCGAGCGTGCGATCGAGCCGCAGCGCGCCCGCCAAAGGCGTCGTCCCTACTCCGTCCACGGTGATGCCGAGCTTCTCGAGCGTGCGCTCGATGGTCGGAATCACCGCGAACACGCCGATGGAACCGGTCAGCGTCGCCGGGCTCGCCCAGATCTCATCGGCGTCCATCGCAATGTAGTAGCCGCCCGAAGCGGCAGTGCTGCTCATCGATGCGACAACGGGTTTGCCCGCCTGTCGCAACGCGTCGATCTCACGGCGGATCACTTCCGAGGCGAACATGCTGCCGCCCGGGCTATCGATTCTCAGCACGACGGCTTTGATGTCATCCCTGTGAAGGGCATCTCGAAGCAGCCGCACGGCGGACTCTGACCCGACGGTGCCCGGCGGCGCCTCGCCGTCGATGATCTCTCCGGACGCCACCACGACACCGACCTTGTCGCCATCCAGCTCGAGAGCACGCTGCGGTTTCACTGCGGCGAGATAATCCCAATGGGAGATGCCGCGGAACGTATGGTTGTCCGGGTCTTCGCCGACGAGCTCGATGAGCATCTCTTCGACTTCGCGCCTCGTTCGCAGCTCCGTCACCAGGCCCTTCTCGAGCGCCACCGCAGCCAGGTCGCCGCGCTCCTGCTTCGCGGCGTCCGCAAAATCATTCGCATACGCTGCAATCGCCTCTTCGTCGATCCCACGGCCTTTCGCCACGCCGAGCCGATACTGACGCCAAAGCGCGTTGAGCCACGCATAGCTCTCCTCGCGCTCCTGCTCGGACATGTCGGTTCGGCTGAACTGATCCGTATAGGATTTGAACTCGCCGGCGCGGAAGACGTTGACGTCGATGGCGAGCTTGTCGATCACGCCCTTCAGGAACGTGCGGTAGTAGCCGAAGCCTTCGATGAGCACGAGCCCCTGCGGATCCAGATAGATCTCATCGGCTTGCGCGGCGAGGTAATACTGCGACTGGTTGTAGCCATCCCCGAAGGCGATCACTTTCTTGCCGCTCTCGCGAAAATCCCTGATCGCAGCCGCCACCTCCTCCAGCTTCGCGACGCCTCCTCCGACCATCGCGCCGAGATCGAGGAACAAGGCCTCGATCCGCTGATCCGTCTTGGCCTCGCGGATGGCATCCGTGAGATCCCGAACCAGCGTCTCTGGTTGCTCCTGCCCATAAAGCTCTGCGATCGCACGATCGAGCGGATCCCCGGCCAGCTGCTCGACCAGCACCCCTTCCGGCGCGAGTACGAGCACGCCCTTCTGGGGCACCACGGGAATGTCGGGTGCAAGCGCCGCCGCGATCACCAGAAAAAGGAACAGCAGGAGCGTGAGGTGCAGCGCCTTGCGCACCCCATCGAGCATGCGCCAGAGGAAGGCAAAGAACGCGACGAACGATTTCATCTCAATCCCCGGGGTCCGGCAGCCCGTAACGTCAGGTGGCGCCGCCCGCGTAGCTCACGCGGTAAATCGCCCCTGCGTGATCGTCCGAGATCAGCATCGAGCCGTCTTCGAGAATCAGCAAGTCGACGGGACGGCCGAACACTTCCTCACCGCGATGAAAGCCCGTGGCAAAGGGCTCGTAGCTCACCGCCTTACGGCCCTCGAGCGTCACGACCGTGATGCGATATCCATTTTTCTCCTTGCGGTTCCAGGAGCCGTGCTCGGCGATGAAGATCCGATTCCGATACGCGGGCGGGAAAGCCCGCCCCGTGTAAAACTTCACGCCGAGCGGCGCGACGTGCGCCCCGAGAAGCTGCGCGGGAGGCGTGATCTTGGAACAGTCGCCCAGGTGGCCGAACTCGGGATCCTTGATGTCGCGGCCATGACAGTAAGGGAAGCCGAAGTCGAGCCCCGGTCGCGGCGCGACATTGAGCTCGCAAGGAGGCCGGTCATCACCCAGCCAATCGCGCCCGTTATCGGTGAACCACAGCTCGCCCGTCGTGGGGTGCCATGTAAAGCCGACGGTGTTGCGCACGCCGCGTGCAAACACTTCCTGATCTGAGCCGTCGGGATTCATCCGAGTGATCACCCCGTAGTTGGGCTCGTTGCAGACGTTGCACGGCGCACCGATCGGCAGGTACAGCTTGCCGTCCGGCCCGAAGGCGATGTAGCGCCAGCCGTGGTGACCGTCTTTCGGCAAGTCGTCACGGACGATCTTCGGTTCCGGCACTTTCGGAAGCTGAGCCTCGATGTCGTCGTATCGCAGAATACGATGGATCTCCGCGACGTACAGCGAGCCGTCTCGGAACGCGACTCCGTTCGGCATGTTCAGGTTGTCCGCAATTACCTGCACGGAGGGCTTGCTTCCCGATCCAGGAGTGCCGCGGATCGCGTACACCTTGCCTTTGCGCATGCGCGTGCCCACGAAGAGCGTGCCTTGCGGACCGAGCGCCATCGAACGCGCGCCGGGCACGTTGTCCGCATACACCTCCATCTTGAAACCGGTCGGGAGGTGGACGTTTTCGAGCACCTTGTCGGTCGCGGGACTGGCCAGCACCGTGCCGCCGGCCGCCAGCAGCGCCGACATGCTGCCAATCACCAGTGAGCGAACGCCGCGCATGGATGTCGGAGCTCCTTGTGGCAAGTAGGACTGTCTGAGGGATTCGCTCGGATCACCCCCCACTCGGGGGCGCTCTCCTTGCTTCTCAGTCTACCCGGCCATCGTGGCGCGGTGCCAATGCGCGGCTCGCCACGGGCACAAGCGGAGAGCAGCGTCGTTGGGATTGTGACGCTCGGACAGGAAAACAGGCGGGATCGTGCCTGAGCGAAGCGCCACGACGTGGCGGCGGGGCGCAGGTCACGCGAGGTTCGCGGCGGCTGCGGCGACTCTTGGCCGCAGCCGCCAGGGAGATCAAATCTTCTCTTCGATGCGGGCCGCCTTGCCCGTCAACTGACGCAGATAGTAGAGCTTGGCACGACGCACGTTGCCGCGGCGCTTGACCGTGATGCCGCGGATGGCGGGGCTGTACGTCTGGAACACGCGCTCCACGCCTTCGCCGTGGGAGATCTTGCGAACGGTGAACGAAGAGTTCAGGCCGCGATTGCGCTTGGCGATCACGATCCCTTCGTAGGCCTGCACGCGCTCGCGCTCGCCTTCCTTCACCTTGACCTCGACGACGACCGTATCGCCGGGGCTGAAATCGGGGATCTTGGTCGCG
>DASVCI010000154.1:0-12145 GCA_036381695.1 Steroidobacteraceae bacterium | reverse complement strand
CACAATCCTCTGGGCGGCTGGATGGTAGTAGCTTTGCTGACAACCGTGGCACTCGTGTGTGCGACGGGTTGGCTCTACACGACCGATCGCTTCTGGGGCATAGAATGGGTCGAGACCGTTCATAGCTGGCTTTCCGATGCGTTGCTAGTGCTCATCGCATTGCACGTCGCCGGCGTGCTCTACACGTCGTTCCATCATCGCGAGAACCTGATCGCTGCCATGTTGCACGGGCGCAAGCAGGCCGCGAGCTCCACTCCTGAAACACACTCATGACCGTTCATGATTTCTCTGTGGCTGCGGAGCACTCCGCAGCCACTCCACCCCCGGCCATCAACGAACGCGTGCGCGACTACGCGCCCGGCTCTCCCGAACGCGCGTCACTGGCGAACAAGCTCCAGGAGCTTTCGCGCGAGCGCATCGAGATGCCGCTCGTGATCGACGGCAAGGAGATTCGCACCGGCAGAATGCGGGCCGCCATCATGCCGCATCGCCACTCGCACGTGCTGGGCGAAGCGCACCTTGCCGGGCGCGGCGAGATCCATGCTGCGATCGCTGCGGCGAAGCGTGCGGCTTCGGATTGGGGGAACCGTCCATGGACGGAGCGCGCTGCTGTGTTTCTCAAGGCAGCCGAGCTCCTGGCCGGCCCGTGGCGGGACATTCTGAATGCAGCGACGATGCTCGGTCAGTCCAAGACCGTGCATCAGGCGGAAATCGACTCGGCCGCGGAGCTGATCGACTTCTGGCGCTTCAATGTGGAGTTCATGCTGCGCATCTACCGCGAGCAACCGCTCTCGGCTGGCGGCGCCTGGAATCGAGTCGATTATCGGCCGCTCGAAGGCTTCGTCTACGCGATCACGCCCTTCAACTTCACCGCGATCGCCGGCAATCTGCCGACCGCTCCGGCGCTCATGGGCAACACCGTCGTCTGGAAGCCCGCCGCGACGGCCATGTATTCCGCGCATTTCCTCACGCGCCTGCTGCAGGAGGCCGGCCTCCCCGACGGAGTGATCAACCTCGTGAACGGTGACGCGGAGGAAGTCAGCGACATCGTGCTTTCGGACCCCGCACTGGCCGGCGTTCACTTCACTGGCTCGACGGCTGTGTTCAACGCGATCATGCAGCGGGTCGCCGGACAAGCGGGTACCTATCGCAACTATCCGCGGATCGTCGGTGAGACCGGCGGCAAGAATTTCGTTCTGGCGCACCCGAGCGCCGACTGTGCTGCCCTCACCGCCGCCATCGTTCGCGGCGCCTTCGAGTACCAGGGCCAGAAGTGCTCGGCGGCCTCCCGGCTGTTCATACCGAAGTCCCTGTGGCCCGAGTTGCGCGAGCGACTGGTGGCGCAGATCGAAACGATTCGCGTCGGCGACGTCGCCGATTTCCGCAACTTCATGGGCGCGGTCATCGACGAGAAAGCCTGGCGCAAGCACAGTGGCGCGATCGAAGAGGCCCGCGGGCAGGCCGACTGCGAGATCATAGTCGGGGGCCGCGCCGATAAATCGGTCGGCTACTTCGTCGACCCCACTCTCATTCTCACGAGCAACTTCGAATCACGCCTGCTCACCGAGGAGCTCTTCGGCCCGATCGCGACGGTGTTCCTCTACGACGACGCACAATTCGGCGAGCTGATCCGGCGAATCGACGCGACCAGCCGATATGGCCTCACGGGAAGCATCTTCGCCCGCGATCGCGCCGCCATCGCCCAGGCCACGGCCGGGCTGCGGCACGCTGCCGGAAACCTCTACATCAACGACAAGCCGACTGGCGCCGTCGTCGGTCAACAGCCGTTCGGCGGCGGACGGGCTTCAGGCACGAACGACAAGGCAGGCTCGATCTGGAACCTGATCCGCTGGGTGTCGCCCCGCTCGATCAAGGAGACGTTCGCGCCGCCGCTCGACTATCGCTATCCCTTCATGCGGGAGTAGAGTCCGCTCGCCAGGTATTGCGTTGGCGGAACGCCGAAAGTGCTGCGGAATATGCGGGCGAAGGCGCTTGGGCTGCGATAGCCCACGTCTTCGGCTGCTCGTGCAACGGGCTCACCCACGACCAGCCGACCAAAGGCCTCCATCAGACGCACCTGCTGTCGCCATGCGTTGAAGGTCATTTGCGTTTCGCGCCGGAACAGGCGCGTGAACGTACGCCGGCCCATGTCGCACAGGCGAGCGCAGTCGTCCAGCGTCAGTTGCTGAGTCGGATTCGCCAGAATGCTGCGACACACGCGCAGCAACCGCGGATGCCGCGGCATGGGCACGCGCAGCGGCGCGCTCGTCGCAGCGGCAATCTCATCCAGGATCAGAGCCATGATGCGGCCGTCGCGGCCGGTCACGTCGTACTCGATGGGCAAAGTCGTCGCCTCGAGAATGAGCGCGTGCAGCAGCGGAGAGACATCGAAAGCACGGCAAACGTCCGCGATTCCCGTGCACGCCTCCGCGTCGATGTAGAGCGTCTGGCAGATCGTATGGCTCCTGCAGCGCCCCTCGTGCGGCATGCCTGCCGGAATCCAGGCCGCACGATGTGCCGGCATCACGAAGGTCGCCTGATCGGTCATCAGGTGCACGACGCCAGAGGCGACGTACAGCAACTGCGCACGCTTGTGCGAATGCCAAGGATCGACAAACCCTGCGGGAAACTCGTGAGTGAGCCCGACGATCGGTCGCGGCACATCTTCGTAGTCCGCACCTCGCGAGCTACGCCGGGGCTCGCCTCGCGACCCGGCAAACTGCCCCACTCCAGCCAGGGCCGCAACGATGTGATTGGCTGATCGCCGCATAGTCGCAGTTACTCCGCTGGCGCCCCGGAATCTCGTGCCGCGTTCTTGCGAGTGGCGAGATAGTCAATCGCCGTCGTTGGGCGGATCGCTTCGGTGTCTTCGTGCCAGGCGAACATCAGAAAGTTCTCATGCTGGCCGGGCGCGATGCGCAGCACTTCGATCGTGCTTTTCGGCAGCGGCACAGGCTCCGCAGCCTGCGCCTGGACGGCTGCCACCAGTAGCACCGCAGCGAAGGCAGTTGCTTTCATGAGCGAGCTCCTCGATCAGTTGAACTCATTGGTATCACCGCGGTGTCGGCGCCTCGTCCTCGAACCACACCGGCGGGAGCGTCCGCCGGCGCGGCCAGATTTCTTCAAGCGTCGCGGCGTCGTACAGGCGTCCGTTCTTCATCACCTGCACGACCGTTCGGCTGTTGCGAATGTCCGTAAGCGGATCGGCTTCGAGGATCACGAGGTCGGCAAACTTGCCCGGCTCGATGCTGCCGAGCTCGGCGGCGCGACCGATTGCTTGGGCCGATCCGAGGGTTCCGGCCCGCAGCGCTTCATGCGGAGTCATTCCGCCCTGCACGTGCGCTTCCAGCTCCCAATGGAAACCAAGGCCAGGAATTTCCCCGTGAGACCCGATGCCTACGATGCCTCCCGCGCGCTGGATTCTCGCGGCATCGCCGCCAAGGCGCGGATAGAGCAATGTGGAGGGGTCTGCCCAGTGGCGACTCAGCACTGAGCCTGCGCTGACCGCGTAAGGCCGAAGTCGCATGAACTTGGGGTCGTCGAACGGCCGGTCGCGCGTGACGAAGAAGTCCTGAGCCGCCGGGCCTCCGTTTGCGGTTTGTAACGTGCAGTCGTAGCTCGTCCCGCTGCGCGCGAGCAGCTCGATCACATCGCGATACAGCGGCGTCGGCAGCGCATGCTCGTTGCCCGCATAACCGTCCAGGACCTGCGTCAAATCGAGCTTCAGCGCCAGCGAGCCTTCGGTCGTCGGCATGACGCCCAGCTCCGCGGCGGCCTGCACCAGCCACTGGCGTTGACGGCGATTGCCGATGAGGTATTGCTTCACGTTCCTCGTGCGATAGTGGTCGCGATAACGCGTGAGCAACGCCCTCGCCTCCTGCAGGCTTGCGATGCGATTGAACGAGAACATCGCCATGCCCGTGGTCATCACGCGCGAACCGACGATCATGCCCGCATCGACCATGTCCTGGTAAGCGAACATGTCGATGCTCAGCGAAGAAGGATCGAACGCCGTCGTAATGCCGTATGCGAGTCGCGCGCGGAAGCCCCAGCTGTCGGTCGAGAGGATGTCGCGACGGATGTCGGCGACATGATCGTGGATATCGATCAGCCCCGGGATGATCGTTCGGCCGGACACGTCGCGGATGGACGCATCTTTCGGTATGGCCACCGTACCGCGTGGGCCGACGGCGGCGATGCGATTGTCACGAACGAGAATATCAGCGTTCTCGATCACTTCGTTGTCGCGCATGGTGATTACGCGGGCGCCGCGCAGAACCAATACACCGCGAGGCCTGTCTCGAGGGACGGTAATCACCGCTTCAAATGTGTTGACGCCGGGCTCGATGGAAGGGGCATCGGCCACCCAGCTCGGCCGCTCGGCCGGGTTCAGCTCGATGTCGGACAGCGCACGCCGATGCAGCGTGCTGCCGATAGACCAGACAATCGTTTGGCCGCCGTCCGACCACTCGAAGAAATCGGCGCCCACATCGGTAATGCGACGGTGCGGCAGGTTTGGCGCCGACAGGTCGACGGGCTGATCGGAAGTCGGCATTGCCAGTAAATGCAACTGCTGCGCAATCTGAACCAGCAACCAACGACCGTCCGGGCTGATGCGACTGTCGTCCACGGGCACCGGACCATCGATGAAATACCAGCCGGGTCCACGAACCTGCGCGACACGCTCGAGCTCGCCCGTTGCAAGGTTCACTCGGACTAGTGCGTCCTCGGCCTGCAAATAGACATATTCCTTCTCCGGGCCGAAGTGCGGCTTGCCGCCGATCATCCCGGAATAGATGACTCGCTCCTTCCCGCCGGCTGCCGGCCACGACACGATTTCGGCCTGACGCACGGTGCCGTAGTCCATGCTCGTTTGCAGCCTGCCTCGATGATTGGAGCGCACGACCAGCACGCTGCGACCATCGGGCGTGAACACGGGCCGCGTGTAGAACGCTGCCTTGTCGCTGATCTGTCGGGGCGCCCCTCCATCGAGCGGTGCAACCCAGACCTGGCCCGCTTCGTGTGCGGTCCAGGTCACGAACACAATGCTGCGCCCATCCGCCGACCAGCTTGGATGAAACTCAGGCGTCGCGCCTTGCGTGAGCGCACGCGGCGTCGCTCCCTTGACGAGCGGCATGATGTAAATGCGTCCGAGCGCCGAGAATGCGACGGTTTTCCCGTCGGGCGAGACCTCCGGCGTTTGCATCAAACGCACGCGCACCGGCCCGGTCTCCTGCTTCACTTCCACTCGGGTGAGCGGCCCGAGCTGTTGATCGACGATCGCCGTGAACGGAATGGGTGTGGTCGGGGCATCGGGCGCGATCGGTACGCGCTCGAGCTTCCCACGACGACTCAACAGCAGTGCCTGGCCGTCCGGCGTGAAGGCGTAGCGTGGGATCAGATCCTGCCAGCTTCGCGCGCCGATCTGGTCGTGCTCGACAGGAAACGCGACCCAGCGATCTTCGCCAGTCGCCAGGTTGCGCAGGCGCAGCCCGGTCTGGCCTTTGTAGCGCGTCGCATACGCGAGCAAAGTGCCGTCGGGCGACAAAGCCGGCCTGAAATAGACGTTGGTATAGGCGCTGCGACCCGGCCCGAGCGGCTCGGGCAAAATCGTTTGCTCGGCACCGCTCGCGATGTCGCGACGAACGATCGACCAGTTGCCATCGTCCGGGTTGCCGGTGCGCCTCGCGAGATAAATGCTGCGCCCATCCGGCGAGACCACGGCGCCGAGGCTGCTGATCGCGGCCTCCCGTCCCTGCTCCGGGTTCTTGATCGGGATGACGAGCGTTTCCGTCCCGTCGAGGTCGTAGCGCCAGAGCTCATAGTTATTGAGGCTCCACAGAAAGCGGCTGACGTAGAGCGACTTCCCATCCGGAGTCCAGGCGGGCGAGACCAGCACTGAATCGTCATCGCCGAAGGTGATCTGGCGCGCGTCGGTGCCATCGGGCCGGATCAGCCAGAGATTCTCGGCGCCTGATCGATCACTGATGAACGCAATCCACCGCCCGTCCGGCGAATAAGTCGGCTGCGAATCGAAGGCCGGTCCGTGCGTGATGGCGAGCGCCTTGCCGCCTTTGGCGTCGAGCGTGTACAGGTCACCGAGCAGGTCGAAGACCAGACGCGAGCCGTCCGGGGCCCGGTCGAGCGACATCCAGGTCCCTTCATCCGTTTCGAAACGAATGCTGCGCGTCGGACGCAACGGCAAGACTTGCTTGGGTGGCTGCCGCGGTCGCGCCGGCTTCGCATCTGTGGCGCCCTGCTGTGCTGGCCCTTCCTTCGCGAGCAATGGCAGCGGCGGCACCTCCTCGTGCCCGCTCGCCGCTGCGCTTGCCAGCACAAGCGCAAGACACACAGCTCGCACTCTCATTCCCAACCCGCGGCGCGCATCAATTGAATGAACGGAAGATAACGATCTCTGAGCTCGCTCTGGTGCGTGGTCATTGGCACTTCAGTGCCGTTCACGAACACCCTGAGCGCGGCAGTCGAAGGCTCCAGGGGATCGCCATCCCAGATCACCAGGTCCGCATCGAGACCCGGAGCGATCGTGCCGTGATGCTCCGCCACTCCCCAGATTTCCGCTGGGGCGCTGATGATCGAGCGCAGGCCAGCTACGTACGGCAAGCCATTCGCTACTGCGAGCCCGGCGCCTTCGCGCAGTGAAGAGCCCGCGTTGTAGGTCTGCACGCCATGCAGCGCCATCGCGATGGTGACGCCTGCTTTATGCAGCAAAGCCGCATTGTCGAGGCGCGCGCCGATCTCGTCGAAGGAAATCGGCAAGTTGGCGGTCGGATCGAGGATGACGGCGACGTGCGCAGCAGCCAGCTCGTCGGCGACACGCCATGCTTGCGCGCCTCCGATGATGACGACGCGAATCCCGAAGTCGCGTGCGAGCTTCGCGGCCTGACGCAAATCCGATTCCCGGTGGGTCGTGATTGCAAGCGGAATCCGACCCGCGAGCACGGGCTCCAAGGCCTGAACGTCCGGGGGTCGGGGTGCCGTTGCAGGCGAAGCCAGAGTCGCCATTGCATTCTCGAGCGCGGTGCGCAGCAATTGCCACTGCGCTGCGCGCGAGCCGACGCTCGCAGTAGCTGCCCTGTTGTTGATGCTCACGAACACGCCGATTCGAGGACGTTCGACGATGTCGCCGCTCGGTGTGAGATGCAGCAGCGCGCCCAAGCCGCTGAACGGCGGCACTGGGCTTGCAGCCGGGTAAGTCACAGCTCGGGTAAGACCATCGACGCGTGCAAGCTGGATGAGCAGCGAGTTCCCGTTGACTGCGGTATGGATGTCGAACGCTGCCCCCGGCACTGCGAGCTTGGCGCTGTGATCGAGCGTCTCGGTAGCCGAGCTCACTTCCATGAGCCCGAGCGGAGTGGCCGCATGCATCAACCCGGGCGTAACCGGATGGCCCGCCGCATCCACGACGAGTGCACCTTCAGGCGGTGGTGCGCTCGCTGCGACAGAAACGATCCGGCCGCCATCGATGACTATCGTCGCGTCGTTCGTCGGCTGATCGCTGGTGAGCGTCCATGCGGTCGCGTGAACAATGGCGATCGGCTCGGCACACGCAGCACCGGTTGCAAGCATCGCGAGCGCAATGAGCCACCGCCAGCTCATGGCTGCCCCGCGATTTCAGGACGACCGAGCTCGAAGTCGGAGCGTGTCGCTCGCTCAGGGGCCGTGCGGTCGTAGGCCAATGCGCCATCGATAAACACCTGGTCAGCGTGGCTGTAGATCGAGAACGGGTCGCCCGACCACACGACCACGTCCGCGTTGTAGCCGGGAGCCAGAGTGCCGATACGATCGCCGAGTCGCAACGCTCGTGCTGGCGCGCTCGTCACCCACGTAATGATGTGCTCGGGCGATGCCGGCAAGCCTGCGCGCCTACCGGCAGCCGCCGCTTTCGCTGCTTCGATGGTGAGCCTCTGCCCCACGACCGGCGAATCCGAATGCATCATGACGCAGCCGCCCGCGGCATCGACCATGGAGGCGTTCTCGCGGATGGCATCGAGGAGCTCCATCTTGAAGCCCCACCAGTCGGACCACACAGCGATGCACGTGCCCGACTGTTTGAGCAGTGCGGGAATCTTGTAGGCCTCCACGGCGTGATGAAATGCGGTGATCCGAAAGCCGAACTCCTGCGCGACACCGAGCATCGTCGCCATGTCGGCCGCGCGATAACAATGCATGTGAACCGGAATGTCGCCATCGAGCACGGCGGCCAGCGTATCGAGCGCGAGGTCGCGCGCCGGCGGCTCCTTGCTGCGTCCTCTGCTGTAAGCCTGCCATTCGGCGCGATACTCCTGCGCACGCGCGAAAGCTTCCCGTATGATCGCGATTTCGCCTTGTCGGCTGTTCGGCTTCCTCTGCTTCTCACCGAAATGGCTCTTTGCATTCTCGCCGCAGCTCATCTTGAGCCCCTGCGGCGCGCCGGGAAACTTCATCGACTGGACGTCGGCCGCCGGAATCGTCTTCAGGACGACCGAGCGCCCGGCAAACAAGGGCGTCGACCCGGGAACGACCTGAACAGTCGTGACGCCGCTCCGCAGAGCGGCAGCAAACGAAGGATCCTGCGGATTGATCGCATGCTCGATCCACGTATCGGCGGCGTTCGGGTCGCTCGTCTCGGAAACGTCCGAAGCCTCACGATCGAGGGAGGTTTGCGGCAGCGAGTACGTTCCGTTGTGGGTGTGCACGTCGATGATGCCCGGCGTGACCCAACGACCTGTGGCGTCGATCACAGTCGCATCCCTCCGTTCGAGTCCGTGCCCCACTGCAACGATCCGCCCGTCGCGCATCAGCACTTCCCCGTGATCGATGCGCTTGCCCGCGCCATCGAGAACGGTCGCGTTGATGATGAGCGTGTCAGTGCGCGGCAGCGGCTGGTACGTGCTGGGATACGGATCGACGGCGAATGGCGGCTCAGGACGGGTCGCACCAAGCGCCGTCGTTGAGAGAATCGCGATCGCCGCCAGAAAGGTGCCAGTCCGGAAGCGAGACGGGTGTTGCATGCTTTTCTTGCGGGCTGCCTTCAGGACGCGGTGAAGCGCTCCTTGCCGTCGACAACGGTGCGCAGCACGCGCACTTCGGTGATCTTCTGCGGATCCATACTGAGCAGGTTTGAATCGAGGACAACGAAATCCGCAAGGTAGCCGGCCACGAGCCGACCGAGCCGATCGTCCTGGAAGCCGACGTAGGCATTCGTGATGGTGTAGGCCGTCAACGCCTGCTCCACGCTGACACGCTCCTGAGGCATCCAGCCGCCGGGATTCTTTCCATCGATCGTCTGCCGCAACACGGCCGCCGCGATCCCGGTGAGCGGGTTGATCGGCGCGACGGGCCAGTCTGAGCCGAAGCTGACGCGCGCGCCCGCGTCGAACAGGCTCTTGAATGCATAAGTACCCTTGAGCCGCTCCGCGCCGATGCGATTGATTGCCCAGCGACCGTCGTCGATCGCGTGGTACGGTTGCATCGATGGCACGACGTTCTGCGCCGCGAATCGAGAAATGGCCTGTGGCGAAAGGTGCTGTGCGTGCTCGATGCGGAAGCGTCGATCGCGCGGGCCGTTGATGCGCGCGACCTCGGCCATGAGATCGAGCGCCAGATCATTCGCCTCATCGCCGATCGCGTGAACCGCAATATGCAAGCCGTGCTTGTCGGCCTGCAACATCCACTCCCGCAGGTCCTTCTCGGAGGTGACGGTCAATCCGCGGGTGTGCGGAGCGTCGTCATAAGGCGCGTGGAACAAAGCTGTGCGCGAGCCTAGCGAGCCGTCCACCATGACCTTGAGACCGCCCCAGCGCACCCAGTCATCGCCCCGGCCCTCGCGACGCACGATCTCCAGCAGGCGCTCCCAATCCTTCAGCGGCACGAGCGAGTAGAAGCGCATGCCGGTCTCGCCTTTGGCCCGCATACGCACGACCGTTTCGTGCATATCCCAATCGAGGCCCATCAAATGGCTTTGTGTCACGCCATAGCGCAGCCCGTATGCGATGGCATCGCGCATCATCCGATCGCGCTTTGCGTCCGTCGGCGGCGGCATCACCCGCGTCACGAGATCCTTGGCCTTGTCGATGACGATTCCGGTCGGCTCGCCCTTGGCGTCACGGACGATGCGGCCGCCCTCGGGATCCGGAGTATTCCGATCGATCCCGGCCAGCTCGAGAGCGACACTGTTCAGCAGCCACATGTGAAGATCGAGGCGCGTGACAGCCACCGGCGTATTCGGAGTCACCGCATCGATCCAGTGGCGCGTCGGCAGCTCGCCGCCCCAGAGCTCCGCGTCCCAATTGCCGCCCTGCACCCATTCCCCGGGCGGCAACTGCCGCGCCGCTTCGCCGACTCGCCTCGCGAACTCCTCGCGGGTCTTCACCTGGCGCAGATCGGGCGGTACGAGCGTTGCAGCTCCGTTCAGGAAGTGCGTGTGGTTATCGATGAACCCGGGAACGACGAAGGCTCCTTCGAGATCGACAACCCGCGTGCGCTTGTCGGTGAGTTGCCTGACTGGTCCGGCGTCAATCGCCGCGATCCTCGATCCGGTCACACCCAGCGCGCTTGCGAGCGGTGCGCCAGGCACTCCCGTCCAGATCCGGCCGTTTACGTATGCGGTATCGAGCCGCGACGCTTGCGCCGCCAGCAGCAAGTCCGGAGCCAGGAAAGTGGCGGCGCATGCGCCGATGAACTGTCGCCTGTTCGGCCGAAAGACCGATGTCATGCCAGCTCTCTCCTCCCCCTCATGGAGTCTCGCGCCCTGGATTGAAATCGCGCATCCAGCGCGCCAGCGCAGGATCGCGCACCCCTGCCAGCACTTCCATGAAAGTCTGCCGCGATTCGTCCTGCCCGAGCTTGAAACGCCCCCGGACGCTGCGCACGTGGGCTCGAAACGCGATGATTCGCCTCACCATTTGAGCATAGCGCGGCCCCATGCGCGCGATGGTCCAGGGCTCACGCCGGCCCGCTTCCATCTTGCTCACCAACCGTTCCAGGGCCTCGTCGTTCATCTCAGGCCGCAGCTCGATGTCGACCTCGCAATGAGCGACCGCGTAATTCCAGGTCGGCGCCCAGCCGGGCTGCGAGATCCCCTCCGGTGAAATGTAGCCATGAGGCCCTGTGAACAGGATCGCCGCGCGGGGGATCTCGCGCAGGATCGCCACGTGCGGGTTGGACAACGCGAAGTGTCCGACCAGCGAAGCCAGGTTGCCGGATGAGTCCGTGTCCGCCACCAGCGGCAACGGGGTGGCTGCAAAACCCGCTGGCCCGGCGGAGACCACCCAGGCGAGCGGGTATTCGTCGATGAGCCGTACGATGTCCGAAGCATCGCGGGAGTCGAACAGGGTCGCCATGGCCTCGTCGCTAGAAATCGAAGGAGGCCGAGAAGGTGAACGTCCTCGGTGCGCCGAGCACGAGGTAGTTCGCCCCGAAGGAGCCGCCGACCGACGCCCAGTAATCCTTGTCGGTGACATTATCGACCCTGAGACGCATCGTCACATCGGTCGAACCGATCCGCACTGCGTAGCGCGCACCAAGGTCGAGACGGGTCCAGGAGGGAATGCTCATCGTGTTCGCGGCATCCGCAGCCTGCGAGCTCGTGTAAACCCAGCGACCGTCGAGGCTGAGACCGTCCAGGCCCGTGACATCCCATTCCACCCCGATGTTGGCCTGTGTGTCCGGCACGCCGATCACATCGTTCCCTTCGTTCACGCCGAACTGCGTACGCGTGTACTCCGCATCGAGCGCAGTAATGCCGCCCAGCAATCGCAGATTTTCGGCGAGCAGGCCGTAAACAGTGAGCTCGACGCCGCGATTGCGTTGCTCGCCGTCATCGCGCACGAGGTCGCCCACGAGAATTGCGCTTGGCTGCGTCACTTGGAACACCGATAGCGTGCCGCCCAGGGCGCCGCTGTCGTATTTGGCGCCGACCTCGTATTGCTTCGTAACGAACGGATCGAGGATCTCATTCGCATTGGACGGCGTGACCGGCCCGTTCGGCGTGTTGACCACGCTTGGGACGATGTCGCCCTGAACGAGCCCTTCGGCGTAGTTGCCGTAGATGGACACCCGTTCCGAAGGCTTCACGACGACCGCGAACACGGGCGTGACTATGCTGTCGTCGTACCGGGTCAGTCGCGCACCGCTGTTGTAGTCG
>DASVCI010000153.1:0-2609 GCA_036381695.1 Steroidobacteraceae bacterium | reverse complement strand
TCGTAAGGCTTGATCTCCGGCAGCGGCTCGATGCGCTCGCCGGGGCGGGCCTTGATCTCGGCGACCTTCTGCCTGAGCTCGTCCATGTCGCTCGAGCACCCGGCCATCGCGATGAGCGCGAGCGCGGCGAGAGGAATCAGCTTGCTCTGGGTCATAACGTGCGGACGCCTTCCAGATCTCATTTTCCGCGCGGCCGCTTGCCCGGGGGCTGAGGCTGCGCCGCGGCCTGCTCGTCCTCGTCCAGGTAGCGATAGGTCTTGGCGGTGACGTCGAGCTGCAGCTCATCGACGCCCCCTTCCTTCGACGCCGAAGTGATCGAGACGTCGTGCAAGGTGACGATTCGCGGCAAAGCGGCGATGCCGCTCACGAAGGCTCCGATCGCGTGGAAGCTTCCGGTCAGACGCATCTTGATCGGCAGCTCCGCGTAGAAATCCTTCATGATCTGCGCGCCCGGCTGGAACAGCTTCTGGTCGAGCCCGGCCGCGGCGCCCTGCTGGGAGATGTCGGTCAGCAGGTTCGGCACTTCGGTCTTGTTCGGGAGCTTGCGCAGCATCGCGCCGAAGGACTGCTCCATTTCGGCGAGCTGCGCCTTGTAGGCGTCGAGATTGGCGGCCTTGCGCGCCTTCTGCTCGAGGGTCTGAAGGAGCGAGGCCTCCTGCGCGCGCGCCGCGTCGAGCTCGGGCTTCTTGGGCTTCCAGGCGAGGAAGTAGGCCAGCGCGACCACCGCGATCAGGAAGATGACGCCGATCGCGCCCAGGCGGATCGGGCCCGGCCAGCGTCCCGGATCGTTCGGGTCGAGGTCGCGAAGCTGCTCGATGAGGCTCATTGGCTTGCCCCCGCTCCCGCCGAAGAGGCGACTCGCTCCTCACCCTCGGCCGGAAGCTGCGGATTCTCCTGGACCGCGTTCAGCGTGAACTCCGAGCCCGCATCGCCCGAGCCCTTGGTCTCGAGGATGTCGAGCGAAGGATCGGCGAGCCACTCGGAGGCATCGATGTTGCGCATGTAGGAGGCGACGCGCGTGCTCGACTGCGCGACGCCCTTGAGCTGGATCTTGCGGTCGGTCTGCTTGAGAGAAGTCAGGTGCACGCCCTCGGGGATGGTGCGCACGAGCTGATCGAACAGGTGCACGATCTCGGGCCGGCTGCGCTCGAGCTGCTCGATCACCTGGATGCGGGCGCGGAGCCTGTTCTTCTGGTCCTCGAGCTCGAGGATTTCGGCGATCTGCTTGTCGAGCTGGGCGATCTCGTCCTTCAGGTACTGGTTGCGCTCGTTCTGCGCATCGATGGCCGCGCCCATGCGCAGATTGATCAGAAACGCGATCGCCGCGGCCAGCACGAGCGCGCCGACCACGCCGACACCGAATTCCTGGCGCTTGCGCTTGCGCTCGGCCTCGCGCCACGGCAGTAGGTTGATTCTGGGCATCAGTCGAAGCTCCGTAACGCCAGGCCGCACGCCGTCAGCAGCGCCGTCGCGTCCTTCTTCACGGCCTGCGCTTTCGCTTTCTGGCTGATCTTCATCTGCCCGAGCGGATCGCCCCGGAGCGACTCGATGCCGACCCGGCTCTGGATCATCTCGGCCGCGCCCGGAATGTTGGCGCAGCCGCCGCAGATCAGAATCTGCTCGGGCTGCTCACGGCCGGCCCCCGAGGCGAGGAAGAACTGCAGGGAGCGGCTCACCTGCTGGCACATGTCGTCGATGAACGGCCCGAGCACTTCGGTCTCGTAATTGCCCGGGAGCCCGCCTTCCTTCTTGGCGCGCCCGGCTTCCTCCATGCTCAAGCCGTAGGTGCGCATGATTTCCTCGGTGAGCTGCTGCCCGCCGAAGGCGAAGTCTCTCGTGTAGATCACCTTCAGGTCACGAAGCACGCTGAAGGTCGTGCTGCTCGCGCCGAAGTCCACCACCGCGATCACCCGGCCGAGGCCGCCGTCGGGCATCTGGTGAGTGAGCAGGCGGCAGGCGTTCTCGAGCGCGAAAGCCTCGACGTCGACGATGCGGGCGGTCAGCCCCGCGGCGGCGCAGGCGGCCACACGCTGTTCGACGTTCTCCGACCGGGTGGCCACCAGCAGCACATCGAGCATCTCGGGATCTTTCTCCGAGGGGCCGATGACCTCGAAATCGAAGCTGACTTCCTCCATCGGGAAGGGGATGTACTGGTCGGCCTGCATCTCGACCTGGCCCTCGAGCTCGTTCTCGCTCAAGGTGCGCGGCATCTGGATGACCTTGGTGATTGCCGCATCGCCGCTGATGGCGACGGCCGCGTCTTTGGCGCGAGCGCCGGCGCGCTTCACCGCGCGCTTGATCGCCTCGCCGACCGCGTTCGCATCTACGATCGCCTTCTCGTTGATCGAGTTCGGCGGGGTGGCTTCGGCGGCGTACGACTCCACCCGATACACGCCGCCGCTCATGCTGAGCTCGATCAGCTTCACCGAGGAGGTGGTGATGTCCAGGCCCAGGAGCGGACGGGATTTTGCGGAAAGTAGCACGCTGATTCCCTTTGGTGATCAGGTACTTAGGTCACGATCGGAGATCGGGCACGAAGCACGGGCGGCAACTATATACAGCCGCGCGTTAAGTTGAATGTGAGCAGCCTCACGAAATACCATCGCGAC
>DASVCI010000152.1:0-7347 GCA_036381695.1 Steroidobacteraceae bacterium | reverse complement strand
TCCGGATGCGGAATCATCGACATGAACGAACAAGAGCTGAAGCACCTCATCGAGGCGACGCTGCTCGCGGCCGGGCGTCCGGTCAGCACGCAGCAGCTCCTCGAGCTGTTCGACGAGCGCGAGCGCCCCACCGTTGAGCAGTTGCGGGCGGCGCTCGATCTGCTCGCGGCGGATTACACCGATCGCGGCATCGAGCTGATCGAAGTGGCGAGCGGCTGGCGCATCCAGGTGCGTCCGCGCGCGGTCGAGGTGGTCTCGCGCTTGTGGCAGGAGCGCCCGACGCGCTATTCGCGCGCGCTTCTCGAGACGCTGGCGCTCATCGCGTATCGTCAGCCGATCACGCGCAGCGAGATCGAAGAGATCCGCGGCGTGTCCATCAGCTCCACCATCATGCGCACGCTCCAGGAGCGCAACTGGATTCGCGTCGTCGGCCATCGTGAAGTGCCCGGCCGCCCCGAGCTTCTCGGGACCACGCGCGAGTTCCTCGACTACTTCGGATTGAAGAGCCTGGATCAGCTCCCGACGCTGGCGGAGCTCAAGGACGTGGAGAACATCGGCGTGCAGCTCGAGCTGCCGGGAGCGGAGGAGCCGGCCGATTCCTCGCAGCAGGAGGAAGGCGAGGGCGACGAGCAAGCGAGTGGCCAGACCACCGAGGAGAGCGAAGCTCCCGTCGAGGCGCAATCGACGGACGAGTCACAGAACGGTGAGGATTCTTCGGGTGGCGAGGACGGAGAGCAGCTCGCTTCGCCCACGCTCGTCGCTTCGAGCGAGAGCGAGAGCGGCTCGGTGCACTCGATCAGAGAGCCCCCAGAGGACTAGAAGCTGCGATCAGGAGCGGCAGCCGATACGGCGACGATGCGTCTGCACAAAGTTCTCGCGGAGCACGGGCTCGGCTCGCGCCGGGAGATCGAAAAGTGGATGCTGGCCGGGCGCGTGCTGCTCAACAATCGTCCGGCGCAGCCTGGCGATCGTTATCAGGCCGGCGACAGGGTCTCGATCGACGGTCGCGACGTAACCGCGCGGCTCGAAGTCAGCTCACGTCCGCGGGCGCTCATCTATCACAAGCCACAAGGCCAGCCGATCACCGCGCAAGCGACGCAAACCCGTGAGGGCGCGCCCGCGAAGTCGGTCATGGAGTCGCTCCCTTCGCTGCGCGGCTCCCGATGGCTCGCCATCAACACCATGCAGCCCGGTGACAGCGGCTTGTTGGTCCTCACGAGCGACGGCCGCTTGGCCGACGCGCTTCGCCGCCGCGCCGAGACGATTCCTTCCGCCTACATGGCGCGCGTGCTGGTGCCGATGCTCGAGTTCGATGTCGACTCGATTCCGCGCGTCGTTCATTACGACGACGAAACGATCGAGTTCGAGAGCATCGAGCCGGCGGGCGGGGAGGGGACGAATCGCTGGTTCCGAATCGAGTCGCGCCATGCACATCGTCGCGCCGCGGTCCGAGCGTTGTTCGAGAGCCGTGGCTTGAAAGTGAGCCGTGTGATCCAGGTGAAGTTCGCCGACATCGAGCTACCCAGGGAGCTGCCGCGCGGCCGGCATCGCGCGCTCACCGAAGCGCAGCTCGAATCCTTGTATCAGCGCGCCGGGCTTCCGATGCCTTCGGTCGACGAGCGCCCTCGCGCGCGACGCCCGCGCGCACCGGACAGATCTGGCGGCCCAAGGCCCAAGCGGGCGGACACCCAGCGCGCTCGCAAGCCTCGCCGTTCCCGGTGAGTCGCTCTGTCCCGCGTGCTTTTGCGGGAAGACGCTGACTCACGCACTCATTGGCAATCGATGCTCTGGCCGGTGACTGCGCGGCTGTCCGGCCCGAGCAGATAGAGATAAGGGCCGACGATCGACGCAGGCTCCGGCAGAGTGCTGCGATCTTCGGCCGGATACGCCTGCAGGCGCATGTTCGTGCGCACCTTGCCGGGATTGATGCTGTTGACGCGCACGCCCGGGACGGATTCCAGCTCTTCGGCCAGCATATGCATCAGCCCCTCGGTCGCCCATTTGGACACCAGATACGCCCCCCAGAACGCACGCGGGCGCCGCACCACGCCGCTCGAAGTGAAAAGGATGGTCGGATCGGCGGAGCGCTTGAGGAGCGGCAGACAGCAGCGCGTCAGAATGAAGGGCGCGTTGACGTTGACGTGCATCGTGCGAATCCATTTCGCCACGTCGTGGTGCTCGATGGGCGCTCGCTCGCCGAGCATGCCAGCGTTGTGCAGCAGGCCGTCGAGCCTGCCGAACTCCTGATCGAGCGCGGCGACGAGCTTGTCGTACTCGTCCGGCCCTGCCTTTTCGAAGTCGAGCGGCAGGATCGAAGGCCGGGGATGCTTCGCGGCGACGATCGTGTCGTAAACGGCTTCAAGCTTGCGCACGTTGCGCCCATGAAGGATGACCCGCGCGCCATGCGCGGCCGCAGCGAGCGCGACGGCTTTGCCGATTCCGTCGCTGGCGCCAGTGATGAGAATGACTCGGTCGCGAAGGACGTCGACGGCGGGAGTGTAAGTTCGTGGATCCATAGCGCAGCGGCTGGAAGAGAGTACGAATGGCTCGGCGAAGGGGCGCGTAGTCTATCTCAAAGGTTCCCGTGCCCCTCACTGACCCCCTTGCGGGGAGAAGATTTGTTGCTTGCGGAGGCAGGCAGGCTGGGGTTCCCTGGCCGTTCGAAACCTCAAGCGCGAAGCGCAGCGCGCCACGCGACCCAGGGCTTCTCCACCGGTCCGAGCTCGATGCGCTCCGTCGCAACCTCATAGTCGCGGGCAGCGATGAGATCGAGCAGGCGCCGATACAGCGCACCCAGCACCACCAACGGACGAAGCGCGGGCTGAGGAGTTTCAGGCGGCGCCAGCTCCTCTCGCGCCATCGCATGAAATTCCCGCAACGCGGCTTTCACGGCCGGCGCGACTTCAGACGCCCGCAACTCTTCGATCCCGATGCCGTGCCGATCGAGCTGATCGAGCGGCAGATACAGACGCCCGTCATACGCGTCCTGTCGCACGTCGCGCAGCATTTCGCACTGCCGGACGCCCACGCCGATCCTGTTCGCAAAGGCGCGAGCCTCCTCGCTCAACGGCTCGGGCGCGAGCAGTCGCTCGGCGATCAGCTCCTGGATCACGCCTCCGCTTCGGGCACAGTACGCCCGCAGCTCTCGCGCGTTCAAATACGTCATGCGGGCGAGATCCATGTCAGCCGCCGCCAGAAATTCGTGCAGCTTGGCGTAGCTGGCCTGGCTGCCGCCGAGGGCGGCGAGCACGCGCGTCGCAGGATGCAGAGGATTCCCGTTGACGAGTCGATCGACTTCGCCGCGCCACCATTGCAGGCGCGTGTGCGCTACATCATGGTTCGCGCTCTGCGCCGACTCGCGGATCTCGGCATCGATCACGTAGAGCGCGTACAAGCTTTGCTGCTTTTCCTCCGGTGCGTAGAGCACCGAGAAGTAGCGCATGGAGCCGGGCGGTGCGGCGCGGTTGATGAGCGAGCTCTCGAGCATGAGGAGAGCTTCAGACCAGCGTGCGTTGGGGGGTGTCGGGATCGGCCGGCGGCTCTTCGGCTTCCTCGATCGAGAGCTGACCGCCTTCGGCGCCTTGCGGCTCGCGCGTGAGCTTCTCGATCGGATCGAGCGACTCGATCTGACGATCGGGACGCACGCCGAGCTCGGTGAACTTGCGCGCTCCGGGGAGCACTTGCCGCTCGAGCGAGCCGACCGCGCTGTTGAACGCATCGACGCTGCTGCCGAGGTTGCGGCCGAGCTTGGCAAGGTGGCTCGCGAACACGGCCAGTCGCTTGTAGAGATCCTGCGCGAGCTCGCGGATCGTCTGCGCGTTCTGTGCGAGGACCATCTGCCGCCAGCCGTAGGCCACGGCCTTGAGCAATGCGACGAAGCTCGAGGGCGTCGTGATGATGACGTCCTGGCGGATCGCGTCCTCGAGCAGAGTCGGGCTCTCGGCCAGCGCGGCCGAGAGGAACTGGTCGCCCGGGATGAACAGAATCACGAAATCGGGGCTCTTCTCGAACTGGCTCCAGTAGCTCTTCTGCGCGAGCTGCCGGACCCGCTCGGCCACAGCCTGAGAGTGCCGGCGCAAAGCGGCGGCGCGCAGCTCGTCGGTCGGCGCTTCGACCGCCTCGAGATACGCATCGAGCGGTGTCTTCACGTCCACGACCAGATCGCGCCCGTCAGGCATGTGAACGATCATGTCCGGACGCACCACACCCTCGACCGTGCGCACCTGCACTTGCTCGGCGAAGTCGCAGTGCTCGACCATGCCGGCGAGCTCCGCCAGGCGGCGCAACGTCATCTCGCCCCAGCGCCCGCGCACTTCCGGTCGACGCAACGCGTTCACCAGCGTGCGCGTTTCCTTTTGCAGCGCCTGCTGCCCGAGAGCGACCGCCTCGATGGCGCTCTTCAAGCTGCCGAAGGTCTCGGCGCGCTCTTTCTCGATCCGCTGAATCTGTTGCTCGGTCTTGGCGAGCGCCTCGCGAATCGGATTGACGAGCGCCTCGATCGCCTTCTCGCGCTCGCTGAGCGTGGCGACCGCCGCCTGCTGATGCTGGCCGAGGTGCTCGCGCGCGAGGCGCAGGAAGAGCTCGCTGTTCGAGCGGAGCGAGGCCCCCGCGAGGCTGTCGAACGTGCCCTTGAGCGTCTCGAGGGCGCGGTCGAGCGCAAGCTGGCGCTCACGCTCGAGCTGCTCGTCCGTCTTCACTTGCGAGCGAAGCACCGCAAGCTCGAGATGCAGCGCCTCCGAGCGCTTGCGGGCGCGCCAGCCAACCAGCAGCGCTCCGATGAGCCCTCCGAGGATCAGCGACAGAACGGACCAGAGGAGCTCATTCATCACGGATGAAATGCATCATGTAGTTGACGTCCACGTTCGGGCTCAGGGAAGCCGAATTGGCGAACGGGTCATAGCTCAAGCCGGCGACATCCTGAAGGTTCCAGTGCGCCATGCGCGCCCATCGCGCCAGCTCCGAAGGCTTGATGAATTTCTCGTAGCTGTGCGTGCCTCGTGCGAGCAGGTTCAGCACGTACTCCGCGCCGATCACGGCGAGCAAATAGGACTTGAGATTGCGATTCAGCGTCGAGAGCACGAGGTGGCCGCCGGGCTTGACGAGCGCGTGAGCCGCTTCGAGCACGCTTTGCGGGTTCGGAACGTGCTCGAGCATCTCCATGCACGTTACTACATCATACGCGCCGGCCGAATGCGTCGCGTGCGTTTCGGCCGACTCGCGCAGATAACGGATCTCGAGGCCACTCTCGAGCGCGTGGAGCTCGGCGACCTCGATCGTCTGCGGGGCCAGATCGATGCCTGTCACGATCGCGCCGCGCCGGGCCATTGCTTCGCTCAGAAGCCCGCCGCCGCAGCCGATGTCGAGCACTTTCTTGCCTTGGAGGCCGGCGCGCCGCTCGACGTACTCGAGCCGTACGGGGTTCAAGGCGTGCAGCGGGCGGAACTCGCCACGAGGGTCCCACCAGCGCTGGGCGACGGCGTCGAAGCGGGCGATTTCGCCTGGATCGTGATTGGAGATCGTTGCGGTCATAGGGGTCGTCACAGCGATTGACGGATGCGCTCGCGCCAGGCGCGGGCTCGCCCGAGCACGTCGTCCAGGTCGAGGTGAGTGAGCCGGCCGTTGCTGACGAGCGCGCGGCCGGCCACCCACAGGTCGCTCACTTGATCGCGGCTCGCGCAGTAGACGATCTGCGCGGCCGGATCCTGAACCGGCTCGGTTTGGGCACGGCCGAGATCGATGCAGCACAGGTCCGCCCATTTCCCCGGCACGAGCGAGCCGGTGACCTCCGCGAGCCCGAGCGCTCGCGCGCCGTTCAGCGTTGCAGCTTTCAACCAGGCGTGCTCATCAGGGGAAGGATCGCCGAAAGGCAGACCGCGCGCGAGCAGGGCCGCCGTACGCAGCTCTTCGAGCAGGTCGTTGTTGCAAGCTGCTCCGTTCGTTCCGAGCGACACGTTGATGCCGCGGCTCACCAACCTCGGCGCAGGGCTCACTCCCAGCCCCAGCTTCAAGGTCGCCCGCGCGCAATGGGCGACGCTCGATCCGGCCCGAGCGAATCGCTCGATGTCATCGTTTTCCAGGGCGAGCGCGTGAACGGCTACGAGGAGCGGCGAGAGGAGGCCGAGCCGATCGAGCCGCGCGAGCGCGTGCTCACCTCCACGATGCGGGGCGGCCCGCCCGTGCAGGCGGGCGATGATCGGCAGCTCCAGCTCGTCGGCCGCGCGACGCACCCGGTCCAGAGTCGGCTCGCCGAGCGTCTCGGGCGAGTAGGGCGCGAGCGCGGTCGTGATCAGCGGGTCGTCGCGATACTCATCGTGCAGCTCGAGGCCCTTGGCCAGGCATTCGTCGGCCGATCCCGCCCACACCGAAGGCTCGTCCGCGACCGGCAGGCCGACGCAGGCCCGGATTCGCTGGTCGGAGGCGACCTGGGCCACGACCTCGGGAAACAGGTGAACGTCGCCAAAACAGCTCGTGCCGCTCGTCAGCATGTCGGCGATCGCAAGCTCGGTGCCGTCGCGCACGTATTCGGCATCGATCCAGCGTTGCTCGAGCCGGCGCAGGCTCATCGACCAGGCCTCGAAGGAGGAGCCCTCGACGGCGCCCCTCAGAAGCGAAGTCGCGGCGCGCGTGTGGGCGTTGACGAATCCAGGCAGCAAAACGTGGGTCGGCCGCTCGATCCGCTCGCGAGGCGCATAGCGCTCGACCGCAAGCCCGGTCGGCAGCAGTGCGACGATCCGCCCTCGATCGACGGCGAGCGCGTGATGCTCGAGGACCAAGCCGCCGGGCTCGATCGGAATGACCCAGCGGGCCGTGATCAGGGTGTCGATGTGTTCCATGAAAGCGAGCCGGCGAGCCGCGTGCCTCGGAATGAAGATCCGGCGGAAGCAGGCGAGCGTCGCCGGACGATCGCCAGGTTCCGGACCGGGTTTTTTTCAGGCGCCCGATCCAGCGCGGGCGCCTTGAATCGTGGCCCGCAAGTATAGGCCACGAGGCCCTGCGCGAGCTTCGGCGAGGGGGGTCGCTGTGCTAAGATTCATGCCTTCATCACGGCCCGGAAACGCACGTGCCGCCGCCTTTTTTCGAGCGGTGCCCGGTTCCGGGAAGCGTCATGAGACCGCCCTCGTTTCGAGGGCTTTTCTGACCCCGACGACAAGCCGTCCAAAGCTCCTGCGGCGAGCGGCCAGCTCGTCCGGGGGCGGGTGAACGTTGGAAAGCTCAAGGCTCATAAAGACACTCAATGGCCGAAATCGCGCGCGAAGTCCTGCACGTCAACCTCGAAGACGAGATGCGCCAGTCGTATCTCGACTATGCGATGAGCGTCATCATCGGCCGCGCCCTGCCGGACGTGAG